>NZ_JBLXXR010000030.1:0-18678 GCF_048513535.1 Rothia sp. CCM 9416
TGGTCCTGGTAGAAGGTGAAGTCTGCAGTGGCCAGCGTGCCGGATGCAAGCTGCTGGACGAAGGGGAGTTCACAGATTGAGTCCCAAATCTGGCCGGTGAGTTCCCAGAGCCGTTTGGTCTGCGGGCCCGCCGCTGATATCTGAGGCGGCCTAGTGGTCGCTTCGAAGTCTCCGAGTTTTACCGGCGTCGCATCCGCTACCCGTGATTGTTCCCAGAGCCGCCAGAAGTGGTTGATCGGTCCGTGCCCTTGCCCCACGCTGAGGTGGTGACTGGTTGAGATTGCTCCATGAAGCCAGGTTGAAGTCCATTCCAGGGCTGCTTCAAGGCTTGCTCCTGTTGCCAGTCGTGTAGCGAGCGCAGCAGAAAGGCTGCACCCGGTGCCGTGGGTATTGGAGGTATCTATTTTCTTTTGTCTGAAGACGGCTGTGGTTCCTTGGGTAGTGACCACTGCGTTGCCCGCTTGGTCACCCGGTAGGTGCCCACTCTTAACGATAACTGCGACCTGGTAGCGTTCGGCGACTACCTGGGCGAGAGCACAGGCAGAGTCCCAGGTATCTGGCTCTGAGTCTTCGGCCAGAATGGCTAGCTCTGGGATATTGGGGGTGATAACCGTGGCGTACTTTAGGAATCGGCGTAGGGCATCCTCCGCCTCGGTTTCCAGCAGACGGTCCCCGCTGGTTGCGACCATGACAGGGTCAAGCACAACAAGCTGCTGTGGGTTGCTATCGAGCCATGCGGCTACAGTGTCGATGATGTCAGCAGAGCCTAGCATGCCAATTTTGACTGCATCAATGCGAACGTCCTCGCTGACGGCATCGAGTTGCGCTCGCAGAAAGTCAGCGGGCGGAACCTCGACAGCGCTGACGCCCTGAGTGTTTTGGGCGACAAGGGCCGTGACCGCGTTCATGCCGTAACCGCCTGCTGCCGCAATTGATTTGAGGTCAGCCTGCGCGCCGGCCCCTCCGCTGGGGTCCGTCCCCGCGATAGAGAGCACGTTGGGTACTGACGTTTCGAGAGCGGAAGTGCTATGAGCAAGAGGCGCAGGCAGAGGGCGGCGCATGGGTTTCCCTTCGCTAGTTCTAACTAGAGCAGGTTCTGTGGGTCTAATCTCAGCCGCTTCTGCTGCCAGCGGCACCCCAAACCAAATGTCGGTTTTATGCTAACAGCTGGTGAAGCCGAACACAATAAAAATTTAGGGCTCTGGTGTTCAGTTGTTTTAAGATTTCAGCTAGCCCTGCGCTTACCAGCCTCTTTCTTTCCATTCGGGCAGATGAGGCCGCTCAGCACCCAGTGTGGTGGTGTCCCCGTGGCCGGGTAGAACGACCGTGGCATCGTCATATTGGGAGAAGATACGCGCTGAAACATCGGCCAAGAGCTGGGCGAAATCTTCCGGAGCCCGGGTCTTGCCTACCCCACCGGGGAAGAGGGAGTCACCGGTGAATAGGAGGACGGGCTGCCCTCCGCTGGGGTCCCGATAGGCAAGAGCAATCGACCCGGGAGTATGCCCGCGCAGGCTGATGACTTCAAGCTCAATACCTGCTAGATTGAGGTTTTCCCCGCCGTTGAGCAGATGCTCAATACGTGTACCTTCCTGTTCCGCAATAGCATCGGCATCGGCCGAACCGCAGTAGGTGGCGGGTGACCACCCGGCAACTGCATCAGGCAAAGCCCGGATATGGTCCCAGTGGGAATGTGTGGTAATTAGCGCAAGGACTCCGGAGCCGGGCTGACCAACTTGGGCGGAGGAGTCAGTGGCGAGTGCGGTCTCAGTGAACTTTTGGATAGCGGGAAAATCATCTGCGGCATCAATGAGAATCTGGGCCCCGCTTTGCTTATGGGTGAGCAGGTAAACCTTGTTGTTCATCTCAGAGACAGCTATGCTACGGATGGTTATCAGTGGGGTAGAGGCATGGAGAGTTCCGGTTTCTGTCATACTAGTGATTCTAGGGCCCGCCCCCTCGCTCGTGAAGTGGTTGTGGAGCTTGAAATATTGCGCAAGGTGGAGCTGATCCGAGGGGCATCAGGTATAGGCTCTTTTGCGGCTCATTCCGGGCACCTCAGCTACCCCGGTATCACGGCGGTCTTTGACCGTGCAGATGAGCTGATTCCAGACAAGAACCTTTAGACCGTCACGCTAGCTAACTACTTTCAGCCGGTAGCCTAACATCCAAGTACCCTGGGCGCGGTCTGCCCAAAACTTTACTGCATAGTTTAGAATATATCTTCGAAAAGACTTTCCTGAAGATAGGTAATCGTATGGCAGGCTTAGCCTCTCGCCCCATGGCCAGCGACCTCACGCACATCCGCGTGCAGGGTGCCCGTGAAAACAACCTTAAAAACGTTGACCTAGATATTCCCCGCGATGCCATGGTGGTGTTTACCGGCCTCTCGGGTTCAGGTAAATCATCTCTGGCTTTTGACACCATCTTTGCTGAGGGACAGCGTCGCTACGTCGAGTCACTCTCCTCTTACGCCCGCATGTTCCTGGGGCAGGTGGATAAACCGGATGTTGACTTTATTGAGGGTCTTTCGCCAGCTGTGTCTATTGACCAGAAATCTACCTCTAAGAACCCTCGCTCAACGGTGGGTACTATCACTGAGATCTACGACTACATGCGTCTGCTGTGGGCACGCGTGGGCCACCCGCACTGCCCTGACTGCGGCGAAGAAATCTCCAAGCAGTCGCCCCAGCAGATTGTGGATGTACTGATGGGCTACCCCGAGAAGACCCGTCTACAGGTTTTGGCTCCTGTTGTCTCAGCGCGCAAGGGTGAATTCGTCGATCTTTTCAAAGAGCTATCCAACGCCGGTTACGCTCGTGCCCGAGTGGATGGGCTAACTATTCAACTGCAAGACCCTCCTCAGCTTGAAAAACAGTACAAACACACTATTGAGGTGGTTGTAGACCGCATAGCTATCAAGGAGAGCGTCCACCAGCGTCTCACGGATTCCATTGAAACTGCGCTTGGTTTGGCTGATGGGAAAGTCCTGATCGATTTTGTGGATGAGGATGAAGACTCAGCAAGCCGTACCCGGTCTTTTAGTGAGAACCTGGCCTGTCCTAACGGGCATGCTCTTTCTGTGACTGAGGTGGAGCCCCGCGCTTTCTCTTTCAACTCACCCTTTGGTGCCTGTCAGGGCTGTGACGGTATCGGCTCCAAGCTCCAAGTCGATGAAGACCTGCTTATCCCCAACCCGGAGCTCTCACTGGCTGAGGGAGCAATTGCACCCTGGTCGCAGGGCAAATCAACCACTGAGTATTGGCTCCGCCTGCTTGCGGGCTTGGGCCAAGAGCTCAATTTTGATCTGGCTACGCCCTGGAAGGATCTGCCAGCAAAGGCTAGGAAGGCGATCCTCCACGGCAAGGATTACCAGGTAACGGTAGCCTACAAGAACCGCTTCGGGCGGGAGCGCCGCTACACCTCAGGGTTTGAGGGAGTTGTCGGTTACATTAAGCGCAAGCACGAAGAAACTGAATCTGACTGGTCCAAGGACCGCTACGAGCAGTACATGCGCAATGTGGCTTGTACCGCCTGCCAGGGTGCCCGTCTCAACCCGACCATCCTGGCGGTCACCGTGGGGGGCAAGTCCATCGCAGAGGTCACGCAGTTGCCCATGCGTGAGGCTCTAGAGTTTATGCGATCCCTGAAGCTGAATGCCCGAGAAGCACAGATCGCTGAGCTGGTTCTTAAAGAAATCGACGCGCGCCTCCAGTTCCTGCTTGATGTTGGGCTTGATTACCTGAATCTGGCCCGTTCAGCCGGCACTCTTTCTGGCGGTGAGGCTCAGCGTATCCGCCTGGCAACCCAGATTGGCTCTGGTCTGGTGGGTGTTCTCTACGTACTTGATGAGCCCTCGATTGGTCTGCACCAGCGCGATAACCGCCGTCTGATTGAAACCCTGACAAAGCTCCGCGATATGGGCAACACTCTGATTGTGGTAGAACACGATGAAGACACTATGAAAGAAGCGGACTGGATCGTGGACGTTGGCCCGGGGGCCGGTGAACACGGTGGTCAGATTGTTCACTCGGGTACGTTTGCAGAGCTCCTTGACAATAAAGAGTCCGTGACCGGTGACTACATGGCTGGCCGCCGCACCATCGAGGTTCCCACAACCCGCCGTGCCGTGGACCCCAAACGCACTATTAAGGTTATTGGAGCACGTGAGAACAACCTTAAGAAGGTGGATGTAGAGTTCCCGCTGGGAGTCCTGACCGCCGTTACAGGTGTATCTGGTTCGGGCAAATCTACCCTGGTCAACGACATTCTCTACACCGCTCTGGCAAACCAGCTCAACGGTGCCAAGCAGGTGCCCGGTCGCCACAAGACCATCAAGGGTGTGGACCAGCTGGACAAAATCATCCATGTGGATCAGTCACCCATTGGTCGTACTCCGCGTTCTAACCCGGCAACTTATACCGGCGTTTTTGACCATATCCGTAAACTCTTCGCGGAAACCACCGAGGCAAAAATCCGTGGCTACCAGCCCGGCCGTTTCTCCTTCAACGTCAAGGGAGGCCGCTGCGAAGCTTGTTCCGGTGACGGTACTCTCAAAATTGAAATGAACTTCCTGCCCGATGTCTACGTACCTTGCGAGGTCTGTAAGGGTAAACGCTACAACCGTGAAACTCTTGAGGTCCATTACAAGGGTAAGACTATTGCCGATGTCTTAGAGATGCCGGTTGCCGAAGCCGCCGACTTCTTCTCGGCCTTCAGTAAGATTTCTCGCTACCTCAACACCCTGGTCGATGTGGGGCTGGGTTATGTACGTTTGGGGCAGTCTGCTACCACCCTCTCCGGTGGTGAGGCCCAGCGCGTCAAACTAGCTACCGAGCTCCAAAAGCGCTCTAATGGTCGGTCAATCTATGTTTTGGATGAACCCACAACTGGCCTACACTTTGAGGATATCCGCAAGCTGTTAGGTGTTGTGCAGGGGCTGGTCGATAAGGGCAACACGGTTATCACTATTGAGCACAATCTGGATGTCATTAAGAGTGCTGACTGGATTATTGATATGGGCCCCGAAGGCGGCGATGGTGGCGGTACTGTCCTGGCAACAGGCACACCTGAGCAGGTCGCTGCCATCCCTGAGTCACATACGGGCCGTTTCCTAGCAGAAATGCTTTTGAGCTAGACCGCGGAGGGTATGCTAAATAGGGTAAAACCGGTCAGAAAAATCAAATAAGCCGTATTTTCCCTGGAAATGAGGCTGTAGGAGCCACCATGTCATTGAAGTACAAGGCAACCCAGAAAAGTATCGAGGCTATTCTGCGTACGGTCTTTCGGGCCCGAGTTACTGGACTGGAGAACTTCCCTGCTCAAGGGCCGGTCATCCTTGCATCCAACCATCTTGCTTTCTTGGATTCAGTGATTATCTCGGCCCTGATGCCCAGGCGTGTAGCTTTCTTAGCTAAAGCTGAGTACGTTAACTCGCCCGGCTTTAAGGGCAGAGCCATGAAAACACTTTTCCAGGTTATCGATATCATCCCGGTCAACCGCACCGACAAAAAAGAATCGATGAAGGCTCTTGAGACAGCGCTCGAAAGGCTCGAAGAGGGCAAGGTCTTTGGGATTTACCCTGAAGGCACTCGATCGCGAGATGGCTACCTCTACAAGGGAAAAATTGGTGTGGCCTGGCTGGCTCACATGACCGGTGCAAGGGTAGTTCCTGTGGGATTAATCGGTACCGATAAGATTCAGAAACCTGGCTCTAACATGGTCTACCCCCACCGTTTTACGGTTCGTGTGGGTGAACCACTCATTTTTGAGAAGCTGGGGGAGAAGATGAGTGGCCGCCAGCGCCGTGAAACGACCGATACCATCATGGACGCTATCGCCCAGCTCTCTGGTCAGGCCCGCAAAAACGAGTACAACGTCTCACCGTCTGCCGAACGAGATTCCGGCAGTCTGTAACCAGTAGAAAGAAGTTTTTCTTGGCTAGTCCTGCCTCTTACCGTCCGGCACCGGGAGAAATCCCTACCCAACCCGGTGTCTACAGGTTCAGGGACGAGTACGGCCGCATTATCTATGTGGGTAAAGCTAAAAACCTGCGTAACCGACTGAATTCATACTTCGCTAAGGTCGATTCGCTGAGCCCTAAAACCTATGCCATGGTTCATACCGCCGCGTCAGTGGAATGGACGGTTGTAGGTAGCGAGCTTGAATCTCTCCAGCTTGAGTACACCTGGATTAAAGAGTTCAAGCCTCGGTTCAACATTGCCTTCCGCGATGATAAGAGCTATCCCTACCTGGCAGTTACTCTCAAAGACCGCTACCCGCGGGCCCAGGTGATGCGCGGTGAGAAAAAGAAGGGTGTCCGCTACTTCGGGCCCTACTCACAGGCCTGGGCTATCCGTCAGACTCTCGATGCTCTCTTGCGTGTATTCCCCGTGCGGACCTGTAGCACTGGAGTTTTCAACCGGGCTCAGGCATCGAATCGCCCCTGTCTGCTGGGCTATATTGACAAGTGCTCTGCACCCTGCGTAGGAAAAATCAGCAGGGAAGACCACGCCGCCCTGGCTGAACAGCTCTGTTCCTTTATGGCCGGTGGTGCTGAAAAATATATAGCTGAGCTGACAGCCCAGATGAAGCAGGCAGCAGCCGACTTTGATTTTGAAAAGGCTGCTCTGCTACGGGATGATATCCAAGCTCTCACTAAGGCTTTTGAACCTAATGCGGTGGTTCTGCCCGATTCGGTCAACGCCGATATCTTTAACTTTGTAGAAGATGATCTTGAAGCTGCCATTCAGGTCTTTTATGTACGCAGTGGCCGCATCCGAGGCCAACGCGGCTGGATCGTCGAAAAGGTGGAAGACTCAAGCCCGCAGGCGCTCATGGATCAGCTTCTCGTGCAGGTCTACGGTGAGTCAGCAGCAAGTCTGGCGGCAGGCACCACCGAAGAGGAGATTAACCATAATCTTAACGAGATACCCCGCCAGATTAATGTTCCTGTGCTTCCTGAGAATCAGGAGCGGCTCGAAGAGTGGCTTAGCGGTGTTCGGGGTGCCAAAGTTTCTATCAGTGTTCCTCAGCGCGGTGACCGGGTAGAGCTCATGGATACGGTGAGGGAGAACGCCCGGCAGGCTTTAGCGCTCCATAAGACCAGACGAGCCGGGGACATTACTACCCGGTCAGCATCACTGGTTGAGCTCCAGGAGACCCTGGAACTCCCCGAACCTCTCATGCGGATTGAGTGCTACGACATTTCGCATACCCAGGGCACCAACGTGGTGGCATCCATGGTGGTTTTTGAGGACGGATTGCCCAAGAAAAGCGACTACCGCAAGTTCTCGGTCACCGGTGATGCTGCGCGGGACGATACGGCTAGTATGTATGATGTCATTTACCGCCGTTTTCGCCGTTACCTCTCTGATGAGGCTGCCGGTGTTCGTTCTCCGGTGTCCGGTGAGATAAGAGACAGAGGTGAGAAGCAACCTGCCGCTTTTGCATATCCGCCCAACCTTGTGGTCGTAGACGGTGGCCAACCTCAGGTTGCTGCTGCATCGCGCGCGCTAGAAGACCTTGGAATTTCCGATATCTTTGTGGTGGGTATTGCTAAACGCTTGGAAGAGCTGTGGCTACCGGGCGATCATTTCCCCCTTATCTTGCCGAGAACTTCCGATGCGCTCTACCTGATTCAGCGGATCCGCGATGAAGCCCACCGGTTTGCCATTACTTTCCACCGAACCAAGCGCGGCCGTGAAATGGTCAAATCTGCCTTGGACACTATTGATGGGCTGGGGCCAGCTAAGCGGGAGGCCTTAATCAAGCATTTTGGTTCTCTCAAACAGCTCTCAGCTGCGGATATTGAAGAACTGCAGAAAGTCCCCGGAATTGGCCCCTCTATGGCCCAAAAAATCCACCGTCATTTCTTGTCTGAGGACACCCGGCCATAAATACTTTTTGGGGGACATATCTTGGGCATATTGCCTGCATTTTGCGGGCTTTTATGGGGTGTATGTGCGCTAGGCTATAACTAACATTGGTTCAATTTGGAGAAGCGAGAGACCCCTCACATGTCATCTGACCCCCTTGTATCTGGCGTCAAACCGCAAATCTTGGTCATCACCGGTATTTCTGGTGCAGGCCGCAGCACCGCAGCCAACACCCTCGAAGATGAGGGATGGTACGTGGTGGATAACATTCCACCTCAGATGTTCAGCAACCTTGCTCAACTTGTTAAAGACTCTCCTGCAACCATGCCTAAAGTGGCGGTTGGGATTGATGTTCGTGCGCGTCGTCTTTTGCAAGATTTGCCTGAGGCTATCAATAACCTAAGGGGCCTTGACGTTGATTTCTCCATGCTTTTCATGGACGCAGCGGATAAGGATATTATCGCCCGCTATGAGGCTCAGCGGCGCCCGCACCCCCTTCAGAAGGGCGGTTTGGTGGCAGAAGCGATTTCCGAAGAACGCAAGCTTTTTGCTGAACTCAAAGAGAGCGCGGATTACATCATTGACACCACGGGGATGAATGTTCACCAGCTGGCTAAGAAAGTGCGTGAAACCTATGCTCCAGGTAAGGAGCGCATTGTGAACATTACCGTGATGAGTTTTGGCTTTAAATACGGCACCCCCTCCGATGTCCACTACATGGCTGACATGCGGTTCATTCCGAATCCTCACTGGGTTCCTGAGTTGCGAGCCCAGACCGGTCAGGACGCTGGGGTCCGAGATTACGTCTTTTCTCATGAGGGTACCGAAGAATTTATCTCGCATTACATTCAAGCGCTTCAGCCGGTCATTGCGGGTTACCGAAAGGAAGGTAAACTGTATGCAACCTTTGCTATTGGGTGCACCGGCGGTAAGCACCGCTCAGTTGCTGTAACTGAAGAAGTTGCCCGCCGACTGCGCCAAATGGACGATGTAAACATTTCGATTCATCACCGTGACATGGGTAGAGAATAATGCCTGAGACTTTTCGCGCACCCCGTTTCCCCGAGACGGGACTCCTGCCAATTATTCATCAGGGGCACCCTCTTCCGGTCAGAGTGACAGCTCTGGGCGGGGGGCACGGCCTCTACGGATCCTTGTCTGCCCTTAAATTGATTACCAGTGCTCTGACCGCAGTAGTAACGGTTGCCGATGATGGGGGTTCCTCCGGCAAGCTACGCCATGAACTTGATGTTTTACCTCCAGGTGATCTGCGTATGGCGCTGTCTGCCCTGTGCGATGACACTGACTGGGGACGTACCTGGCGTGATGTTATGCAGCACCGTTTCACGCAACGGACCGATGCCCGGCCGACTGCCCTGGAGAACCATGCCTTGGGTAACCTGCTGATTGTGGCTCTATGGGATCTGCTGGGTGACTGCGTTGCCGGTCTTGATTGGGCAGGTGCCCTGCTCAACGCACGAGGGCGGGTCCTGCCGATGTCGCTGACACCTCTGGTTATTGAGGGCGATATTGTAAGCACCAATGAGCGCGGCGTGGAATTTCGCGATACCGTGCAGGGCCAGGCGACTTTGGCTAAGGCCGGTAGAGTAGATAAAGTTCGTCTTCTTCCTGCGGAAGCTGAGCCCTGCCCCGAAGCAGTCAGCGCGGTTCATGAGGCTGACTGGGTAGTTCTGGGTCCTGGTTCATTCTTTACCTCCCTTCTGCCTCACCTCTTACTGCCCGGTTTACGTGAAGCGATTCTCAATACCAGTGCCAAGATTTGCCTGGTGATGAATTTGGAGCTGGACGGTAAAGAAACGCAGGGTATGAGTGCCGCCGACCACCTTCTCGTTTTGCGTGATTACGTTCCAGAAATTAGGGTTAATACAGTTATCGCTGACCCTGCCGCCACTGGGGAGCGAGAAATCTTTGAAAATGTTGCTAGCCAGCTCGGTGCCGAGGTCCTTTGGGTCGAGGTGGCGGAAACCGATCAGCCGGGGGTCCATGACCCCCTCAAATTGGCTGCGGCCTATAAGCAGGTTTTCAAATACTGAGGTCGGGATCTCCCGGCACACCCTACTGACTTGAGCAGTTAAACTTTTGGAGGAAGACCAGCATGGCCCTAACGGCATCGGTCAAGGAAGAGCTGGCACAGTTTGAAGCGAACCGCTCATCTGTGCGTAAAGCTGAGGTAGCCACTATCTTGCGTTTTACCAACGGCTTGCACCTGGTTCAGGGCAAAATTGTGGTTGAGGCCGAGGTCGATTTGGAGTCTACTGCTGAGCGGCTCAGATACAACATCGCAGAGATGTATGGGCATGAAGCATCTATTACCTCTATCTCTGGTGGCGGCCTGCGCCGCGGTGGTCGCTACGTGGTTCGCGTTGATCAAGGCGGCGAAGCTCTGGCTCGTCAGACCGGTCTGCTTGACGGGCGAGGTCGCCCGGTTAGGGGCCTACCTCCGGCTGTTGTAAACGGTTCCTTGGCTGACGCCGAGGCTGTGATGCGCGGGGCCTTCTTAGCGCACGGTTCGTTGACTGAGCCGGGCCGCTCGTCAGCTCTTGAATTTACCTGCCCCGGTCCTGAGGCCGCGCTGGCCTTGGTGGGGGCGGCTCGTCGTCTGGATGTTATCGCTAAGGCCCGCGAAGTGCGCGGTGTTGATCGCGTTGTAGTGCGTGATGGGGAGACCATTAGCTTGCTCCTTGAGCGTATGGGGGCTGTTGATGCTCTGGATAACTGGCGGGAGCGTCGCGCCCGTAAAGAAGTGCGTGCCACTGCCAACCGTCTGGCTAACTTCGACGACGCTAACCTGCGTCGTTCAGCTCAGGCTGCTGTTGCCGCCGGGGCCAGGGTTGAACGTGCTCTTGAAATTTTGGGCGATAAAGTTCCTGACCATCTACGCTATGCAGGTGAGTTACGTGTAGCGCATAAGCAGGCCTCACTGGATGAGCTGGGTCGTCTGGCTGACCCACCTATGACTAAGGACGCTATCGCAGGTCGAATCCGTCGTCTCATTGCCATGGCCGATAAGCGAGCTGCTGAACGCGGTATCCCCGGTACTGAAGCCGGGGTGGGGGCACACGGTCAGCACCAGTAGTTTCTTACTTTTTTGAGTGTGGTGAGCCGTCCTTACTTGCGGGTGAGGACGGCTCTTCTGCATCTTGAGCGGTTCACTGCTGGTCATGTGCTCAACGTGCAGATAGTAACCTCTAACCTTGGCCAATCAAGAACCCAGCTTGTCTTCAGATAATCGATGTGGGTTTTTGTTGGTTTGCCCTTTACTGGGTGGCATTTATCATGAATTTAAGGGGTGGGAGCCACATTCGGTGGGGAAAACTGAGTGAACAATGAGTGAAACACACTTAAATCCACCTTTAAATACGACAGAAACACACCAAAACTCACATAAACAGGGTATGATAGAAAACGAACCGGACGAGAGCTCGGCTGCCGAGCTGACAGGAACTAAAGTTCCCGAGTTCGGCAACGATACGCCCTTCAGAGGGAGTCTCGTCCACCTTGTCACTAACTGTATCTAGGAGTTTGATTTCAGTGACTGTACGCGTAGCAATTAACGGCTTTGGCCGCATCGGCCGCACCTTCTTCCGCGCTGCCCAGCAGCATGGCGAGGGCTTTGAGATCGTTGCTATCAACGATCTGACCGACATAAATACCCTTGCTCACCTTCTCAAGTACGACTCAATCATGGGTCGTTTCGACGGTGAAGTAGCTGTCTCCGAAAACGGCCTGGTCGTCAATGGCACCGAAATCAAGGTTCTGGCAGAGCGTAACCCTGCTGATCTTCCCTGGAGCGACCTCGGCGTAGACGTTGTTCTTGAGTCCACCGGTTTCTTTACCGATGGCGAGAAGGCTAAGGCTCACCTGGAAGCTGGTGCAAAGAAGGTTATCCTCTCTGCACCCGGCAAAAACATTGACGGCACCTTCGTCATGGGCGTCAACGACGACCAGTACGATTCAGCCACCATGAACATCGTTTCAAACGCATCTTGCACCACCAACTGCCTGGCTCCCATGGCCAAGGTACTGAACGATAAGTTCGGTATCGAAAAGGGCCTCATGACCACCATCCACGCATACACCGCTGACCAGCGCCTGCAGGATGCTCCTCACAAGGACCTGCGCCGTGCACGCGCCGCAGCCCTGAACATGGTTCCCACCTCCACCGGTGCCGCTGCAGCCGTTGGCCTGGTTCTTCCTGAACTCAAGGGCAAGCTGGACGGCTTCGCTGTTCGCGTTCCCACCCCCACCGGCTCCATCACCGACCTGACCTTCACCGCTTCACGCGAAGTAACCGTTGAAGAAGTTAACGCAGCCGTCAAGGAAGCAGCTGAGGGCGACCTCAAGGGCATCATCAAGTACAACGAAGAGCCCATCGTTTCCAAGGACATCGAGGGCGAGCCCGTTTCGACCGTATTCGATGCCCCCCTGACCAAGGTTATTGGCAACCAGGTCAAGGTTATCGCCTGGTACGATAACGAATACGGCTACGTGTCACGTCTGGTCATGTTCACCAACAAGGTTGTAGCAGCCCTCTAAGCTGATAGACCACCGTCTTATATGAGACACCAATGAGAGACAGGGTTAGCGAACTGGCGCACGCATAAAGCGCAGTTGGCTAACCCGTCCTCATATCTGGGTTCCTCAACCGGGGGAGCCTACCTATATCAACCTCACCGTATGGAGATGAGAAGTCCCATGGCAAAAACTCTTGCAGAGCTTATCGAAAGCGGCCTTGCTGGTCGCCGCGTCCTGGTCCGTTCAGACCTGAATGTTCCCCTCAAGGACGGTGTGGTCACCGATGACGGCCGCGTCCGTGCTTCCTTGCCCGTCCTGAAGAAGCTGACCGATGCTGGTGCCCGCGTTATTGTGACCGCTCACCTCGGTCGCCCCAAGGGTCAGGTTGACCCCCAGTACTCCATCAAGCCTGCCGCTGAGCGTCTTGCTGAGCTCGCAGACTTTCCCGTTGTAATTGCTGCTGACCTGGTCGGTGAGGATGCCAAGGCCAAGGCTGAAGCTCTCAAGGACGGCGAACTGCTGGTTCTCGAAAACGTCCGCTATGATGCGCGCGAAACCTCCAAGGACGACGCTGAGCGCGCCGAGTTTGCTGCTGAACTTGCAGCTCTGACCGGTGAAAATGGTGCCTACGTCAACGACGCATTCGGGGCAGTTCATCGCAAGCATGCCTCTGTCTACGACATTGCTAAGGTACTTCCGGCTTACCTGGGCGACCTGGTCAAGACCGAAGTTGACGTTCTGCAGAAGGTCATCAAGAACCCTGATCGCCCCTTTGTCGTTGTTATGGGCGGCGCTAAGGTCTCCGACAAGCTCGCTGTGATTGATAATCTGATCGGTAAGGCTGATGCTCTGCTCATCGGTGGTGGCATGGGCTATACCTTCGCCAAGGCACTGGGCTACGAAGTAGGCCAGTCACTTCTTGAAGAGGACCAGATTGAGAACTGCAAGCGCTATCTGAAAGAAGCACCCGAAAAGGGCACCGAGCTCATTATCGCCTCCGACATTGTATGGGCAGACGATTTCTCCAACGATGCGAATTCTGAAATCCGCCCCATCGAAGATCTGACAGGTGGCAAGCTGGGTGCCCAGGCAGAAGGCCTGGACATTGGCCCCGCCACCCGTGAACTCTTTGCGCAGAAGATCAAGGATGCCAAGCTAGTCTTCTGGAACGGCCCCGTAGGTGTCTTCGAAATTGAAGCTTTCGCAGCCGGTACTAAGGCCCTTGCAGAGGCCCTGGTTGAATCTGATGCTTTCTCCATCATCGGTGGCGGCGACTCCGCATCGGCTGTGCGTAACCTGGGCTTCTCTGACGACCAGTTTGGCCACATCTCCACCGGTGGTGGCGCTTCCCTCGAATACATCGAAGGTAAGACCCTGCCCGGCCTCGAAGCACTCGGCGCCTAAGCACTCGACGCCTAAGCACACTAATTTTTGACGAAAGGACGAGCCACATGACTCGTAAGCCTCTTATCGCTGGCAACTGGAAGATGAACATGGACCACACCGAAGGCGTGACCCTGCTCCAGAAACTGGCATGGACCCTGGATGACACCAACTTTGATTATGGTCAGGCTGAAGTTGCTGTTTTCCCTCCCTTCACTGATATCCGTTCAGTACAGACCCTGGTTGACGGTGACAAGCTAGAGATTGTCTACGGTGCACAGGACCTCTCCGACCAGGATTCCGGCGCCTACACCGGCGATATCTCCGGCGTATTCCTGAACAAGTTGGGTGCAAGCTACGTTCTGGTGGGCCACTCAGAGCGTCGCACTATTCACGGTGAAAGCGATGCTGTGTGTGCCGCTAAGATTCAGGCAGCATACCGCAACGACCTGGTTCCCGTATTGTGCGTAGGCGAAGGCCTGGACAAGCGCGAAGCCGGCGAGCACGTCGAATTTACGCTGGAACAGCTCCGTGGCTCTATCGAAGGCCTGACCGCAGAACAGGCTGAAACCCTGGTCGTTGCCTACGAGCCTGTCTGGGCAATTGGCACCGGCAAGGTTGCAACCGCAGCTGACGCTCAGGAAATGAGTGCCGCTATCCGCGCTGAGCTAACTAAGCTCTACTCAGCTGAGATTGCAGACAAGGTGCGCGTGCTCTACGGTGGCTCGGTCAAGGCTGCTAGCGCACCTGAAATCATGGCAGAAGCAGATGTGGACGGCGTACTGGTAGGCGGTGCCTCACTGGACGCTACCGAGTTCGCTAACATTGCTCGCTTCAACTCCTAAACCTAAGGGTTCCTGTAGCCCGGTAGCCGGTTCAGCTATGAATCGGTCTGCCGGGCTAGGGGCATAGAGCATGAAGCTCAGCGGTGTTAGCCGTGCTTTTACAGCCTAAAGAGCGTATAGTTTTTGGGGTGGCTTGAGAACGCCACCTTCTCTGTTCATGTGAAAGGTTCTGCGTGGAAACCCTAAAGATTGCCCTGATGGTGGTTATTGCTATAACCAGCGTCCTCACCGTGCTCCTGGTTTTGCTCAACCGCGGCAAGGGCGGTGGCCTTTCAGATATGTTCGGTGGCGGTATGACAACCTCCCTGAACTCCTCGGGTATGGCCTCTAAAAACCTTATCCGACTTACCGTAACCGTTATCCTCCTCTGGGTATTTGCCATTATCGGCTACGCCCTGGTACTCCGTTTTGAGACCGTGGCGGTTATCTAAAAAGACTTATATAAAATGCCCGATAGTTCACAGAACTATCGGGCTTTTTCATGCTCTCTGCCTATTACAGCTAAAGAACAGCGGCCAGGGGGTAAAGCAGCGGCCGCTGTTCATCAAGCTCAATTGGCGTTTGATGCCAGAGCATCTTCTGTTACCAGAATCAGTGTTTCAAGCAGACCTCGGGCACCTGCGGCGGGAGTCGCTGTGAGAATCTTGGCGGTGAGCTCGCTTTCTGCTAGCTGGCTAGCAGCCCTCAGCCGAGCCGTTGCATCTGCCTTATCGCTACCAGCAATAAGGAACCAGATACGCTCTGAGTAGTTAATGACCGGCAGGGTCAGGCTCACACGCGTGGGTGGCGGCTTAGGGGAGTTATGAACCGCGATAGCAACTCCCTCAGCGTCCAGGATCTCGGTTCGGTCGGGGAAGAGCGAAGCAATATGCCCATCAGGCCCCATACCCAGTAGGGTGAGGTTAAAGAGAGGGGAGCTCTCACCAGCGGGTGCAAACCGTGCCAACTCTTCGGTGTAGGCAAGGGCCGCTGCCTCAGGCGAATCAAAGGTGTCAGAAGCCCCCATGATATGCAGGTTCTCCGTGGGTAGGCCCAAAGAGGTGAGCAGGGCATGGCCTGCCTGCTGCTCGTTGCGGTCAGCATGACCGGTGGCAACAAAGCGCTCATCAGACCACCAGAAATGAACCTTAGACCAGTCCACGGTAGAACTTAGCGGGTGCTAAGCGATACCAGCGAGAACAGCGATACCCATAGTACCGCCTGTGAGCGAAATATGGGCCACGCCCTGAGCCGCCACAGCGGTCGCCGCAACATTGATGATGCGGGTTGCCCCAGCTAGCTGGAGCTGAGCCTTATCGGTGTGGGCAACAAGAATGGGTTTAGGCATCGTAGACCTCCGTGTAGTCAGCGCCTTCGGTTGCGGTATCTTCCGCATTAATATCAACCACGATGTTGCAACCATGGACAACCGATTGCAAGACCTCCCCGTAAACTTCATCGGGGTCCAGGCGACGCAGTTCTTCAGCTAAGCAATCTGCCAGGGACCGGACCGGCAGAGAGATCTGCTGGTCAGGTGTACCGGGGGAAGAGACTGTGGCAATGTTCCTGCCGGGGCGGTGGATGGTTACCCTTCCATCTTCACGTTCAAGCTGCACCCGGTAGAGGCCACGCTGAACATCGGTGGTGCGCAGATGAACCGTCGCACCCAGTCGGGTGCCCAACCATGCACCCAGCAGAACGACCGAGGGCGACAGGGACGAGCCTGAAACGGTCACCTTGCTGACGGGCGCGGGGCCGAGCTGATCAAGAACAGCAGCAATTTGGATGCGCCACAGCGTTAGACGAATCCAGGCCAGGTCGGTATCTCCGTCCTTGTAACTGTCGGCCAGTTTTTCAAGCACGCCTAGCGGGTCGTAAGCACGAGCCGAATCGGTGATACGACGCTGAGCAATCCGGCCGATAGAGTGCTCCGCTGGGTTCTCCGGAACCGAATGCGGCCACCAGGCAACAATGGGGGAGTCAGGCAGTAGAAGTCCGGAAATGAGAGATTCAGTAGCCACAGCCGCACTACCGTAACCGCGTAGAATGATCAGCTCTGAGGCACCGGCATCGCCACCAACGTAGATGCTTGCATTGAGCTGATCAGGGGCATCCTGACCGTAGTCAATATGAACAATAATGCGGGAGGGATGCTCATAGGAAGCCTTGAGTGCCGCCTCAACAGCGGTCTTCGAATGCCCCTTTTCAGCCAGAATCACCAGGGTCAGTACACGAGAGGATGTGGTAGCGCCCTCTTCGTTGCGCAGACGGGCAAGTTCCTTGGCGATTTCGCCAACGGTGGTGTCATTAAGTTTTCTCATTATGGGCGTCTCCAAGTGCGACCGTCACGTTCAAGCATGCTGTGGGCAGAAGCCGGTCCCCAAGAACCGGGGGCGTAAGGCTCAGGCTTAACCTGGTGCTCTTCCCAGTACTCTTCAAAGGGGTCAAGAATCTTCCACGACAGCTCAACTTCCTCGTGACGGGGGAAGAGCGGTGGCTCACCGAGTAGTACATCCAGAATCAGGCGCTCGTAAGCCTCTGGTGATTCTTCGGTAAAGGAGTGGGAATACCCAAAGTCCATGTTCACATCACGAATCTCCATCTGGGTGCCGGGTACCTTAGATGAGAAACGTAGGGTCATACCCTCATCAGGCTGGACGCGAATCACGATAGCGTTCTGACCTGCCAGGTGGGAGCTACCTCCAAAGAGCTGGTTGGGGGACTTTTTGAAGACCACCGCAATCTCGGTGACGCGGCGGCCCAGACGCTTGCCCGCACGCAGGTAGAAAGGAACACCGGCCCAGCGGCGGGTATTAATGAAGAGTTTGAGGGCCGCAAAAGTTTCGGTACGCGAATTCGCGGGGATATCATTCTCATCAAAGAAGCCGTTGACCTCTTCACCACCCTGGTTGCCGGCCGCATACTGGCCAATAGCAAAAGCCTGCTCGATATCCCGGGGCACCTGAACGGCCTCAAGAACCTTAGCTTTCTCTGCCCGCAGGTGCTCAGCGTTAAAGCTGACGGGTTCTTCCATAGCGGTCAGCGCCAGAAGCTGGAGCAGATGGTTCTGGATTACATCGCGGGCCGCACCCACCCCATCGTAGTAGCCAGCACGGGTTCCAATGCCGATATCCTCGGCCATTGTGATCTGCACATGATCCACATTGTTGGCGTTCCACAGGGGCTCAAACATTTGGTTAGCAAAGCGCATGGCCAGAATGTTCTGAACGGTTTCCTTGCCTAGGTAGTGGTCAATGCGGAAGACAGAGTCTGCAGGGAATACGCGCTCGACAATAGCGTTGAGCTCACGAGCGCTCTGCAGATTGTGACCAAATGGCTTCTCGATAACGACCCTGCGCCAGCCCTCATGCTGATTGTGGTTGGCTAAATCATGGTCAGCCAATTTTTGGAGAACCTGGTCAAAATCCTTGGGCGGAATAGATAGGTAGAAGGCATGGTTACCACCAGTACCACGGGTTTTATCAAGCTCGGCAAGGGTTGCCTTGAGCTTCTCAAAAGACTCGTCGGAGTCAAAAGTACCGGTCACAAAACGAATACCGGCAGCAAACTGGTTCCAGACATCCTCACGGAAGGGCGTACGAGAATGAGCCTGGACGTGGTTCCGAACCTCATCACGGAAATCCTCGTGGCTCCATTCGCGACGCCCAAAACCCACCAAACCGAAGCTTGGCGGTAACAAGCCACGGTTGACCAAGTCATACACTGCTGGAAGCAGTTTCTTGCGTGCTAGGTCACCGGTGACGCCGAAGAAAACCAGAGAACTGGGGCCAGCGACGCGGGTCAGACGGCGATCGCGTGGATCGCGCAGAGGGTTTGATTCGTGAGTGTTGGCCACTGCCATGAATCCTTCACAGGTTGCTATGGGCGGTAGCTGTAGCTGGCTTAAAGGCCAGGGGGATACGCGCTACCCTGTCTATGCATTAGTTTACCGGGCTTACCTGGCCGGGAACCGAGAAGGGTACCGGCCAGGTCAAAACCCGATCTACTGGGGTCCTTACGCCTCAGAGCTGAGTGCTGCCTGAACGGTATCGAGTAGT
>NZ_JBLXXR010000031.1:0-16145 GCF_048513535.1 Rothia sp. CCM 9416
TTTTCTGGTAGAGACTCTGGGCTACAGCTGGGATCAGGTTCACGATGAGGCAGAAGTACTGGAACACGCAGTCTCAGATACCCTCATCGAACGCCTGGATCAATTTTTAGGGCACCCCAGCCGAGACCCTCACGGGGACCCCATCCCCTCCGCTTCAGGGGAGATGACCCACCCACCGATGGCTCCGCTGAGCCACTACGCAGGTTCCCCTGAGTATAGGCAAGAACTGCCCTTAACCCTTAAGGTTGAGAGAGTCTCCGACGCTAACGCTCAGACTCTCAGGGCCTGCACCCATCAAGGAGTCATTCCCGGTACTCTTCTGACCTTACGTGAGACAAACACGGGAGGCCAGCTAACCGTTCATAACGGTCAGGGCCTCCCGCTCAGACTCAGCCCAGCAGAGACAGAGGCGATCTTCGTGTCTCTGCCAGCAAGCTAGGCTACAGTTGCCATTTTGCGAGCCCGCCAGTGAGCCAGAATTCCGTGCCTAGGGGCAAACAGGTAGGTGATCCCAAAAATCGTTCCTAGAGCTAGGACTACGGTACCTCCTACGGAAACATCAAATAGGTAGCCGCAGAAGAAACCCAGTAGAGCCCCGCTTACCGATACCGCGATAGAGATAATGAACATGGAATTGAATTTATCGGTCAGTAAGCGGGCAGTAGACCCTGGAATGACCAGTAGAGCCACCACCAAAACAACTCCCACGATCTGAAGAGCCAGTACCGAAGTCACTGCCAGGGCCACCAACAAAATAGCTGAAAGGGCACGCGGGTTGAGCCCGATAGCGTGAGTGTAACCAGGGTCAAAGGCGTAGAGAATCAAATCCTTACGCTTAATCATAAGAATCGAGATCACCAGAGCAGCAAGCACTACTACCTGCACTAGATCTAGCCATGACACTCCCAGCACATTGCCAAAGAGCACTGAGTGCAGATCAACCTGAGAAGGGAAGGCAGATAGTAGGACCAGCCCGAGGGCAAACATGGTGGTAAAGACGATGCCTATAGCAGCATCTTTACGAACCCGCCCCCCAGATGAGACGGATCCGATTAAAGCCACAGCAGTAAGAGCCGCCAGAACCGCACCAATGGCATAGGGGATACCCAAAATGTAGGATATCGCTACACCCGGTAGAACCGCATGCGAAATACCATCACCCATGAGTGAAAGCCCCATCAGCACTAGCCAGCAGGACAGCAAGGCACAGACCGTGGCGGCTACCACCGTTACGAGTAGCCCCCGTTGCATAAAACCATAGCTCAGAGGCTCGATAATGAGTTCGTACATGCTAATTTGCTCCTGCCTGATTAAGGGGGTCTACTCCAAAAGCCCGAATAAGGTTCGATGGTTCTAGCACCTCTTGGGGGCTACCTCGTGAGATAACCCTATTGCGCAACAAGACAGCGCTATCCGCTAAATCCGCTAAATTAGCTAGGTCATGGGTGGAAATAAGAATACTGGCACCCGAATCGCGGAGTTCTTTGAAGAGACTAATCAGCATAGCTTCACTCTTTTTATCGACACCGGCAAAAGGCTCATCCAGGAGCAGGATCCGGGCCCCTTGGGCTAAGCCTCGAGCAACAAAAGCTCGTTTTTTCTGCCCGCCGGAAAGGTTGCCAATCTGGCGGTGGGAAAGCTGCTCAAGCCCTACTCTCTCCAAAGCCTGATCAACAGCCTGAACATCCTCTTTTTTGAGCCGCCGGGTCAGCCCCAAGCGCCCATAGCGACCCTGGCTGACGATATCCCGAACCGATAGCGGGAAGCTAAAATCAATGTCCTCGCTCTGGGGTACGTAACTGACCAAGCCCTGGCGGCGGGCCTGGCGGGGGCTCAGCCCAGCAATACGGACTGACCCTGATGCAGGTACCAGACCCATAATGGACTTAAAGAGCGTGGACTTACCCGATCCGTTCATGCCTACCAGCCCACAAATATGCCCAGCCGCCAGGCTCAAGGAAGCATCACTCAGGGCAGCTACCTGCCCGTAGTGCACGGTGACATTGGAGATTTCTAACATATCCTGTGTGTTCTCTACCATGACCAGCCCTAGTCCTTTGAGCCCAGGGCATCAGCGATGAGCTGGGTATCATAACGGATCAAGTCCAGGTAGGTCGGCACCGGCCCACCTTCCTCAGAAAGAGAGTCAACATAGAGTGTTCCGCCGAATTTAGCATGGCTTTCAGCAGCGACCTGCTCCATGGAACGCGCGGAGACAGTTGATTCGCAGAAAACAGCGGGCACATTATTAGTAGCGACCTCCTCAACTATCTGGGCAATACGCTGAGCACCAGTCTGCCCGTCAGAGTTAACTGCCCAGAGGTAGGCTTCTGTTAAACCGGCATCGGCTGCCAGGTAGGAGAAAGCACCTTCACAGGTAACCAGCATGCGCTGATTGCTGGGGAGCTGGGACAGGGAATCCACCAGTTCCTGGTGAACCTCCTCCAGTTGCCCCTTGTAAGCCTTAGCGTTGTTTTCAAAGTCATCGGCGTGTTCAGGGGCGACCTCACTCAGGGCCTTGACGATGTTATCCACATAAACCTGAGCAGCTACCGGGCTCATCCAGGCATGAGGGTTAGGGTAGCCAGCGCCGGCATCCTCGGTGATGCTGATTGGCTCGATACCTTCAGTCAAGATAGCGGCCGGTGCCTTGGAATCTTGCAGGAATTTATCCAACCAGGACTCTAGGTGAAGACCGTTAGCAATGATCAGATCGGCTTCTGAAGCTTTACGCACATCTGAAGGGGTTGGGTCATAACCGTGAATTTCAGCGCCAGCCTTAGTGAGCGATTCCACCTGAACGTACTCACCCCCGATGTTCTGGGCAATATCCGCAATAACAGTGAAGGTTGCTAGGACGTAGGGCTTTTCCGAGTTGGCCTCCCCTGGTTTTGCGGAGCAGGCTGATAGGCAGATCAGGAGGAGAGCTGCGGCCATAGCGAACAGGCTCCTGCCCCAGCTTCTGCTACTGCTCTTGGCCTTATCTGCGGGAATTGTGGAAGTCATCAGTATCTTTCTTGTCTTGAGGGCGGGTTGGGGCGGTTTCCGCTGCTGAACTGCTTTGTTCATAGCTTGTACCGGCCTTATCTTTCACCGCTAACAGCATAAGTTCGTCTAGACGAACTTTTCAACGGTGACACGCCCGCACCCCGGACATCACACAACAGGGCGCCCCCTCCACAGGAGGGGGCGCCCTAAAAACATTTCACGCAAAAACCTACTTGACAGGTATTAACTCAAGACCGCCCATATAGGGGCGTAGGGCCTCGGGGATGCGCACAGAGCCATCAGCCTGCTGGTGGGTTTCTAGGATGGCGACCAGCCAGCGGGTAGTAGCCAAGGTACCGTTGAGGGTAGCCACAGGACGGGTCCCACCCTTCTTGACCTTGCCCTGGGCATCCACGGTATCGGGCATACGCTCACGCACGTTCAGGCGGCGGGCCTGATAGGTGGTGCAGTTAGAAGTAGAAGTCAGTTCCCGGAAAGCACCCTGGGTGGGGACCCAGGCTTCACAGTCAAACTTACGGGCAGCAGACGAACCCAGATCCCCTGCGGCGGTATCAATCACCCGGTAGGACAGCTCGCACTTGGCTAGCATTTCCTCTTCCCAGGCCAGCATCTGCGCGTGCATATCCTCCGCCTGCTCAAGGGGGCAGTAGACAAACATTTCTGCCTTGTTGAACTGATGCACTCGGATAATACCCCGGGTGTCCTTACCCGCTGAACCGGCCTCACGGCGGTAGCAAGACGACCAGCCCAGGTACTTCTTGGGCCCCTTAGAGAAATCTATAATCTCATCAGCATGGAAGCCCGCAATAGCGACCTCGGAGGTACCCACCAGGTAGAGATCATCGCGTTCAAGACGGTAAATCTCATCGTCGTGCTCAACATTGAAGCCGGTGCCGTTCATGGTTTCGGGGCGCACCAGGGTGGGGGTGGTCAGCATGGTAAACCCGGCAGCGGTTGCCTGGTCCAGAGCCATCCACAGCAGGGCCTGCTCAAGGCGGGCAACGTGACCCTTCAAGAAGTAGAAGCGGGCTCCAGATACCTTGGCACCGCGAACCATATCGATGCCATCCACCAGCTCGCCGATTTCAAGATGGTCGCGGGGCTCAAAACCGTCGGCGCTAAAGTCGCGCGGCTCCCCCACCTGCTTGATGACCACGTAATCGTCCTCGCCACCGGCAGGGATACCATCAATAATCAGGTTCCCCATGCTCGAAAGCAGCGCGTCCTGGTGGGCCTGAGCGGCCTCCGAAGCCGCCTTAGCCTGGGAGACCTTCTGCGAAAGCTCCTTAACTTCTGCGAGCAGGGCCTGCTTTTCTTCCTTGGCAGCCTTACCAATCTTCTTAGAGAAGACGTTCTGCTCAGCTCGCAGGTTTTCGAACTCTACGATGGCCTGGCGGCGGGCGGTATCCGCTTCAAGGATCTGGTCGATGAGGGTTTCGTCGGCACCTCGGGCACGCTGAGAAGCGCGGAAGGCATCGGGGTTTTCACGCAGGAGGTTAATGTCAATCATGCCTCTAAATCTACCGTAGTTACCCTTCCTTTTGCTGGCGGGGGTCACCTGATAGAACCGATATCCGCCAAGCTTTGCCCCTCTTCTAAGCCAGGGGTGGCAGAGGCGACACCTGACCTGCCATATTTTCAGTATGCTTAGTTCTATGCTATCCCGTTCCGCAACACTAACAGCCCTTGCCATTTCCTCGGCCCTGACCGCCAGCGGTCTCGCTCTTGCTGTTCGACATATCCAGCACAAAAGGCCCGATGTGCTACCGGTCTACCGACCCCTGCACCGTATGATTGAGCCGGGGCCACCCCAGCAGGTCGCAGTTATCTACAACCCCGTCAAGGAGCGTTCTGACTCGGTCAAGAAACTTATTACCGCAGCCCTCGAGCAGGCAGACTGGCCTGGCGCCCGCTTCTACGAGACTCAGGAAGAAGACCCCGGCCACGGTATGGCCAAACAAGCCTTAGAAGAGGGTGCCGAGCTTGTTCTAGCGGTTGGTGGTGACGGTACGGTACGCGCGGTGGCTACCGCCCTTGCAGGAACAGGCGTTCCTCTGGGTGTAGTTCCTCTGGGCACCGGCAACCTGCTAGCCCGCAACCTCAAGTTAGACATCACAGACCTGCGGGCCTGCATTAACCTTGCCTTGCATGGGGAAAACTTGGCCGTAGACATGATTCGTATGAGCTTTGGCAACACGGATCAGCTTGACCCGGTTGACTTCATTATCATGGGTGGAGCGGGGTTCGATGCCCAAATCATGACGGATACCAGTGAAGACCTCAAAGCTAAAATTGGTTGGCTCGCCTATGTAGAAGCCAGCATCAGACACATGTTCACCCGCCGTCGCCCGGCCATCATTACCGTTGACGGAGCGGAACCCATCCGCCGCAAAATACGTTCAGTCCTTATTGCCAATACCGGTAAAATTCAGGGCGGACTTAATCTTGCCTCCTCAGCTGAAGTCTCAGACGGCCAGCTGGAAGTCATAGTGCTCACACCCCGAACGCTCCTGAGCTGGATTCGCATGGCCGGGCAGTTCATCGTGCACCCCCGCCAAGCCATCTTCCCCGTAGTGGAACACTTTGTGGGCACCGAGGCCCAGGTAGACTTCCCGCAGGCGCCCCTACCCGTTGAGGTGGACGGGGACGTGCTGGGGGAAACCACCAGCCTCAATGCCAAAGTGCTCCCCGCAGCCGTGAACATCAAGGTCTACCCCGAGGACCTGCAGATCCGCTCACTCACTGACTTGCTCGATGCCCGCCAAGAACTAGCCGCCCAGCAAAAACGCTGGTGGCGGCAGGTTCTGGGCCTCTAAATATGGTGTTTGAGGGAGTCCGGGCGGCCCCCAGGGAAGAGGGATTCTACCCAACTACGAGCCGCGTCGAAAGAGCTTTCATCGTGCACAGGGTCAACCCTGGCAACCCGCTGATCCGCACGGGGGTAAGAGCCCAAAAATAGCACGCCCGGTGCTACCCGGTGCAGGCCGCGCAGGGCATCGCGTACCCGCGCATCGTAGAGGTGCCCGTCAATATCAATAGAGAAGAAATAGGCGCCCAAGAACTCGCCCGTGGGCCGCGACTCAATCCGCGAAAGGTTAATCCCCCGGGTAGAGAACTGCTCCAGCAGGTCCAGCAGGGCACCGGGCCGATCCTGCGGGAGCGGTATCACCAGGGTTGTCTTATCTGCCCCGGTAGGTTCCGGAGTCACAGCGTCACGGGCCACCAAGACGAAGCGGGTCACAGCCCTTTTGTTATCCCCAATATTGTGGGCCAGCACCTTCAACTCCGGGTGAGCCTCAGCAAGGGCTGGCGAACAAATTGCCGCATCGTAGCCGCAGTTCTGCTGGAGTAGCCCAAGGGCCGCGCCCGCTGTTGATGAACCCGGCAGGTAGCCCGCTTCCGGCTTATTCTGGGCAACCCAGTTGCGCACCTGAGCCCAGGCATGAGTGTGCGTTGAGATGGTCTGAACGTCAGCCAGGGTTGTGCCGGGGCCAGCCACCAGCACAAAAGTAATAGGGACCAGCACCTCCCGGACGATGCGGAAAGACCCATCCAGGGCGGCGATAGCATCCAGGGTGGCAGTCACCCCGCCCTCTACCGAATTCTCGATGGGCACCATAGCCGCATCCGCCCGCCCCGAACGTAAGGCATCTAGCGCCGCCGGTACAGAAGACACAGGGATACGCTCAGCCTCCCGGGCACCCGGAACGGTCAACAAAGCAGCTTCAGTAAAGGTACCCACCGGACCCAAAAAGGTATAACGCATGAACCCTAGTCTAGTGGGCAAGGGCTAGGGCCTCCGTTTTTACTGAGGAGTCACCTGGGAAACAGCCAATACCGGGGCATGTTTTGCTCATAGCGCCTGCAACACCCATAAAAGACCTGCCCACCCGCAAATGACGGGCCCCAGTTATGCTGTAGACCGAGCCAGGGCAAAAAGGTCTGCCGGTATAGGACGCTCAAGCTCCCACTTAATATGCATCGGCTTTGAACCGCTATGGGACAGGTAGGTCACCGGACCTGCGAATATATAGGGAGCAGTGCCAATCCCGTCTTCTTTGGTATAGCGTATAAAAAGTAAGGGCGCCCGCCCCAGCTCACCGTGATGCTGGTAAATCTGCCCGAGGCGACTCTCTGGGTCAGTTGAATTCTGGGAGTCCCATGCGAATTCTCTTTCAGTCACCGCATAATCTTTGTACATGGTTTCGGGAGTGAAATGTTTCTCAGACTTACTGAGGTTGACCAACAAAGCGATGGTATTCGTTGCCTGTGACTCGTAGACACCCTGCACTGCGCCCGCGGGAACGGACCTCTTTTCGTTCTCGTGAAGGCCTATTGCAGCAAAAATCTCTTCACGTGAGTAATAGGCGTGTGTGCTCAGCGGAATATCTTGTGAAATAGTCAGTGATTTTTGGGGTGCATGCCTATCCGTCCCCAGACGGTAGGCCCAGATCTGTAGGAGCTCCTGAATGAAATAAGGGTGCTGGCGGAGCTCACCCAGCCCTTGGTCTAGGGTAAATTTCTTTTCTTCCTTTCCTATCTTTCCATTAGGCCAGAAGGAAAAAAGGAGCATCCAGGCAAAACGTTTCTCCCGTAGGCTAAGGTCCTTTTCCAACACATCAGTTGTCAAAAGCCGTTGATAAACAGAGGCTCGCTCTTCGTCATTAACATTAGCCAAGGACTTAATCCGATTGGAAAGATGCTCAACGACTGATCCCTTTTCATAAAGTTCTGGGATTCTGGGAATTTGCCCTGCCTGGTCCAACAGGAAGGTAAATGTTAAACCTTTACCGTTCTTTGTCTTCCGCCCATAGATATGAGCAAGTTCAAGACCGTACTGTTCGAGGTAGGGTTCCAACAGATCCGTGACGATAACTTCAAAGTTCTTTTTCTTCTGTTCTTCAACAAATACCTTGAGGTTATCGGCCAGAACTTCGATTTTGGGGTTAAGAGCATCTTTGATGCTTTTTAGCACCTGTTCTTGAGTTTTCTTATCGAGCTGGATGCTGCAGCCCGGTGGAAGATGTGGGTTTTCGACCTCGCCGGGTGTAACTACACCAGTACGAGTTAGGGAACGCATCTTAAGGTCAAACCTAAACCCTTTGGCTTGGTTACCCACGAAATCAAGTACAACCAAGACTGCCTTATCGGGGGACCTGCGTAGACCACGGCCAAGTTGCTGTTGAAAAAGAGTCGGTGACTGAGTAGGGCGAAGCATCAACAGCGTGTCCACTTCAGGAATATCTACACCTTCGTTGAACAGGTTCACTGTGAAAACTGTAGTCAGCTCATGTTCAGGGTCTTTAAGCTGCGCGATAACCTCGCGGCGCCGGTCTGCGCTATCATTGCCAAGGAGATACGTAGCCGGTAAGTGGGCTTTATTAAACTCCTCGGCCATATACCGAGCATGTTCTCTATCTACGCAAAAGCCAATGGCTCGCATACTTCCAGGGTTAGCAATTTTTTCATCAATCTGCTGCAGGATAAGGCTTACCCGCCGCTTATTCTCGAGGTAATACCGTGACAATTCACTGTCCCGATAACTTCCTCGCTCAAAGGTGAGGCTACTAAGGTCTGTTGCGTCGTTAATGCCGTAGTAGTGAAAAGGAACCAGCAGGTCGGCTTCAAGTGCGTCCCAAAGACGAAGCTGGGTAGCAAGGCGCCCATCAAAGTATTCAGCAGCAACGTTCTTGCCATCTGTTCGTTCAGGGGTGGCAGTAAGACCTAATAGCTCTTGAGGCTGGAAATAATTAAGAATTTTTTGATAGGTAGGGGCCGAGGCGTGGTGGAATTCATCAACGATAACTACGTCAAAGTGGTCTGGTTTAAATCGTTCGCTACCAGTGCCTGCAAGGGTCTGAATCGTTGCAAAGACCTGGTCATTATATTCGGGGACCATACCTCCGAAGTATTGCTCACCAAAGTTAGCATCACGCATGACCGTGGCAAAAGCACTCTGTGACTGGTTCAGAATCTCAGACTGGTGAGCGATAAAAAGAAGGCGCAGGCGGCGGCCAGCGTCTTCGCACAACCTCTTGTAGTCAAGAGCTGAGAAGATCGTTTTACCTGTACCTGTAGCAGCTACGGCAAGGTTCCGGTGGTGGCCTTTTTGCCTCTCCGCTTGAAGCTCATCAAGCATAATGGCTTGATGCGGGTAGGGGTGAACATCAACGTATGAAAAGTTAATCCCAAGGTTCGGGCGCGCTGATGCGCCTGTACCTATTTTTGCTTGTTCTAGCGACTTATCAAGCTTTTTGCGGTCTTCATCTGACCCTGTGTAGCTTTCAAACTGGTGGGATTCCCAATAGCTTTCAAAAGCCGCATTGAATTGCCGGAGAATGCCGGGGGTAACAATATTGGATATTCTGACGTTCCATTCAAGGCCATCGGTGAGTGCAGCATGTGAAAGATTTGAACTGCCTACATATCCTGTTGAGAAGCCCGTATTACGGTGAAAGAGCCAGGCTTTCGCATGTAATCGAGTTGAATTTTTCTCGTAGCTAATCTTGACCTGTGCCCCGTATTCTTTCACCAGCTTGTCGACGGCTTTACGGTCACTAGCTCCCATGTAGGTTGTAGTAATGACGCGGAAGGGGATACCCCGCTTTTTTAGGATGTTAAGTTGCGGTGCAAGAACGTTAACACCAGTTAATTTGAGGAAGGAACACAGCAGATCAACACGATCGGCGCTCTCTAGCTCTCTCTTAAGTTCGTCGCCTAGCTGAGGCTCTTTCGGGTTGTTCGTCAACAGTGCAACATTGCTCAGCGGAGTATTGGGACGGCTTAGAGGCTTTTCTTGGTGCAGGGGTTTGAGTTCGGTGAGCTGAACTAGAGAACCCACTTTTTTCTGGCTCTCTAGCGTTAGGACTTCGTCAGATTCAGCCTGCTCTTCTTCCAAATGGTTAAGGAGAGAGTTGATGAGCATAATGCGCTCGTGGGCCTCGGTTTGTTCAAGTTTCGCAACAACTTGTTGTGCAAGATAACGCGCTAACGAAGAAACATGCTCAGAGTCATCGGCAGGGATCTCTGACTCGATCCATTCAGACTCGATGGGGAGAGCTTGGGAGAGCATCCGACGAGTCTTAAGAGTTTCGTACAGACCGATGGGGAGAACCTGTTTATTACTCATATATGCAGCATACTTCAGCCATGCTCTGAGCCGTTACGCGGCTACTGCTATAGCCCTCAGCTAGGGGCCCTAGTTTTATGTCAGATCTGTGGATAGACCAGCTACATTGGGCGTAATCTGCTGTCAAAAACGGTCTAATCGCCCCAGGTCCTTGCCAAGTCAGGTGTCCAGCACTATAAACGAACACATACACCCTAGTCACAAATATGTACCGGGAGGACTCAATGCGCACCGCACAACGAACCCTGACCTTGACCGCTCTTGCCCTCCTGGTCCTCACAGGTTGCGGTGAACAAAAGACTGGTTCAATCCCAGAGCCCTCAGATAGCAGCTCAGCCAGTAGTGCAAGCGGTGCTAGCAGTAGCGTGAGTGCTAGCGCAACAGCTCAAGAAACTGAGCACTACTCCGGTGGATCCAAGGCCCCCGACGGTGAGTACCGCCCGGCAGACGAGTTCGGTCCGGCCCAAAATGTCCCCAAACCGGTTAAACCCGAAGGTATGAATGTTGAGACAACGGAAGGCATGGAACTATTCATTAATTACTGGAATGATTTGCGCAACTACGCTATGCAAACCGGGGACGTCACAGAGATTACCAAGCTCGTAGATGAATCCTATACACAAGAATTAGAATTTTATGAATCACTTAATGAAATCTATAACTCAGGTGGATGGGTAATAGGCGGAACTAGGCAAATCCACTATAACAAGGACCTTCTTACTTCAGATGGGAATGGAGCCTACTCAATAGGTTGTAATTTTGACGTAGAAAACCTGGTTCTTTGGTCAGATGGAAAAGCTCAAGTATTTGATAACTCGGATTATATTTATAATGGAATTGAACTAAAGGTTAAGTTTAAAAATAATCACTGGACTGTGGTGACTGCAGATATTCTGGAGTCGCAGAATGGCTAAAAAATTCCAGATTTCATTAATCATTATTTTATTTTTATCATCCTGGGTGCCGGCTTCCGCAGAAGATAGCGGTAACTCATCGAATAACGAATTTGGAGTACATATAAAAAATAAAGAAGAAAAATTTATCAATGGGTTTTCTGGAGGCGTTAGCAATAAGATGCCGCCCCCAAATCCTGTCGAACCATCAACCTCAGATATCGGCTCAGCGGTTCAGATCCTTCACTTCCGGGAGCGTAAGGACCCGAATGACAGACGTGCGCGGCTTCTAGTAAATGGTGGCCCTCAGAGTGGGAGTTATTGCTTGACCGAGGGAGATCAAATTGGCATCATGGCATTGGTTCCTCCCGATTGGGGCGATGGGGCAGATACGCCCTACAACACCCCTAGCGGACTCAGAGGTTGTGTCCCCCTCACGCCAGAAGACCTTGAAGCAGCAGGTTTAGAAGCCACAGAAGTAGACGGACAAACCGTCCTACGTGCCACACAAGTTATCCTGAGCGTAGAAGATTTCAACACCTTCCCGGTCGCCCCCGCACAAGCTCACCAAGAACGAGCACCGCACACCCTCAAAAACTACAACACCAACTTCTGGGCTGACCCTAACCCCCAAGAATTTACCCGCACCATTGCCGGGCAAGAAGTCTCCCTGCGAGCTACCCCCGTTTCATACACCTTCCATTACGGTGACGGCACAACTCTAGGGCCAATCAACTACCCCGGCTACCAGCTAGGTGAAGATATCTGGGATCAGCCCACAGACACCTCCCACAAATACACAGAGCCCGGGGACTACCAGTTCACCATTACCACCAGCTACCGCGGTGAATACTCCGTCAACGGTGGACCCTGGCAGGTTATCGATGGGACCGTCGAACGCTCCACTGACCCCCAGCTCGTCCGCGTATGGCGGGTCAAAGCGGGTCTTGTCGCAGATGATTGCGAGCAGAACCCACAAGCCTGGGGTTGCCCCGGCACCTAAATCAGTGGCCGCCACCACCCAAAATACTTCACCCCAAAACTTTTCCTAGCTTACACACAGGCTTCCTGTACTCCCCACCTAGGTTAGGGTGCCATAGTTAAAACACAAGGACGAGGAGAGAAAACCCCGCAACCTTCAAGAGACTAATAATCTCGCCGTGACGATGAGTCACCTTTTCAGAGAACGTGTGTGAACCTCTGAGGCGTCGCCCCGCAAGGGGCGGTTCATGAGAAATGTGTGTGTATGGGGAAAGGGCCGCAACCAACAGGTTGCGGCCCTTTCTTTGGCCCCAAGCAACAACCCCCACCTTTCTTAATATGTCGCACATCACTATACTGATGGAAAGGCACCAAAGCAGGTAGCCGCGACTAGCAAAGCCCTTACCCCCGGCTACCACCTTGCACGAGAGGACAAGTGATGACGGCAGAAACTCCCACCCACAAAACCCGGATTATGTTCGGAGCATCCCCACGCCCCTCTCTTCTTGCCGCACTGGGATTAAGCGTTCTCGTATGGTTAGACTTTTCGGAGAATACCTGGATTGGGGCCCTGTCGGTTGTCATTGGCTTACTAGGAGTTCGCACCATGAATCCCCCTACCAGGGGTAGATTGGCCTGGTACAGTGCGGGCATCGTTCTGCTTGCAATTATGGGAAGTATCTTCATCAGTTACGCAGTTACTAGACTCCTGCCTCTCGATGATTCATCTACACTCATCGCCAGCATCTTCCTGTCTCAAGCAGTTGCGACTTTTGCCCTCTACCGTATTTTCCGTAAGCTCATGCCGGTCCTCCCCCAGGGACCAAAAGCTGGCTAACCGCTAAAGCCCCCGAATCGTCAAAACCAGATAAAGCCCCCGCTACCTCGCTCAAACAGAGAGATAGCAGGGGCTTCTATCGGCAGGCCCTAGAACTAGGTCTAGCCTGCCAGGTCCGGGAAGGCTTCAGCGACCGCAGGGCAACTAATCCTGCCGGCATCGGTGTTCAGGCCAAGCGCCAGGTCAGGGTTCTGCGCCAGCGCAGCGTCAACACCTTCCGCCAGTTTCAGCACGTAAGGCAGAGTAGCGTCGGTTAGCGCAATAGTAGAGGTACGGGGCACAGCGCCAGGCATATTAGCAACGCAGTAGTGGCGGATACCCTCGACCTCAAAGATAGGATCAGCGTAAGTGGTGGGGCGGGACGTCTCAAAGCAACCGCCCTGATCAATAGCTACATCAATGAGCAGGGCACCAGGCTTGAGGGTTTCAAGGTGCTCACGACGAACCACCTTAGGGGCCTTAGCGCCAGGTACCAGAATAGAGCCGATAATGACATCCGCACCGGCAATTTCACGCTCAATATTGGCGGGGGTTGAGTGCAAGACGCGGGCTGTTGAACCGAAGAGGTCAGCTAGCTCGCGGACACGAGGGCCGTAGCCTTCCAGAATGGTAACCTCTGCACCGAGGCCAACCGAGAGCTTAGCGGCTTGGGTACCCACGTTACCGCCACCGAGTACAACCACCCGTGCAGGCGCTACACCCGGCACACCGCCCAGGAGCAAACCCTGCCCGCCTTCGGTTCCCATAGTGTACTGGGCGGCAGCCTGGGCGGCCAGGCGGCCAGCAACTTCGCTCATGGGCAGTAGCAAGGGCAGGGCACGCCCGCTACGAACGGTCTCGTAGGCAATACCGCGAGTCTTAGCGGTCAGCAGAGCCTCAGTCAGGGGCTTGTCTGCTGCCAAGTGCAGGTAGGTGAAGAGGGTCAGGTCTTCACGCAGATACTTGTACTCGGCTTCGATGGGTTCCTTGACCTTGACCAGGAGTTCAGCCTGTGACCAGGCTTGGTCCTGGCTGACCAGCTGGGCGCCGACCCGCTCGTACTCGTCGTTGGAGAAGCCAGCACCCAGACCAGCGTCCTTCTCAATAAAAATCTGATGGCCTGCTTGGGTGAGAGCAAGAACGCCGTCAGGGGTCAGCCCAACGCGCTGTTCCTGGGGCTTGATTTCGCGGGGTACGCCAATGCGCATGAGAGGTGTCTTCCATTCATTTTCGTCGTTGAAAAAAGCTGGTTTCAGCCTACGCCTTTTCCTTTGGCACCCACAAGCCACCTCACCTTTATAACTCACTATGAAGGGCCTCTGTGCTCATCAAGACCAGACTCTACCCCTGACCTGTGAGCACAGTCACCGCCTGAGGGTCTGAATCCTTGAGGAAAGTATCAATACGCTCAGCCTCATCGGTCTCACCTATCACAGCGGCAGTTTGCCCCAGCAGCAGTAGCGCCAGAAGGAAGCCCCGGTTAGGTTGGTGGGCCACAGGGATGGGGCCGTGGCCGCGCCAACCATTACCTCGGAGGGCATCAAGCCCGCGGTGGTAGCCTACACGGGCGTAAGCGTAAGCCTCCACGGTACGGCCAGCCGCGAGCGCTTCCTCAGCCAGTAGAGCCCATGCCAGTGAGGACTTAGGGAAGGCCTGGGCCAGCTCTTGCGGCGTATCACCAGCTGCGATGCGGGCATCCAGATCCGGGTTCTCCGGCAGGTAAGTGGGGGCAGGGCCATCTAGTAGGTTCTTACCGGCAAGGGACATGCGGTGCTCCTTTTGTGAAAAGTTGTAATTACACAACAGTCTACTCGCAGGCCCTAAGAGTACAGCAGCTAGCGCGAGGCAGATCAACAGTCGCAGGGAAGAGGAACTCTGCCCAAGCCCGCTTTAACCGGCTGTTCACACCGGGAAAGCCGACGCTTAACAGCCTGCAAGCTACCGCCCCTATGCAGGGGTGGCCGGCACCTTAGAATTACAAGGTCATTGTTCCGGGAACAGAAGCGCAAGACCCTTCTCGCTCAGCCTAATACGTAGAGGCCGGGATGAAACTCGCTGGGCAAGCCCCTGCTCCTCTAACTCTGTGATGTACTTTCGGGTGGTGCTCCTTGACTTACCTATTACCTCGCTCAAAGTATCCCAATCCAGCCCTCGTTCACCACCAAAGAGGTGAACTTGGCCAAGAATAAAGAGCGTAGAAACGGTATCCTGCGGTAGCTCAGCAGACTGCGACAAATGGTGTACATGAAATTTAAGGCCCTCCATGAGATACTTTTTGTCTACAAAATCGTCAATAAGCCTCTGTTGGGCATCCCGGATAAAACCGAGCATAGTCTGGACAAAAGAAGTGGCGTCAGCCATGTTGAGCGGCTCTTCCACCTCCGTAAAGGCCTTATAGTATTCGGCTCTCCTCTGGTTGATGAGGTAAGAGAGCGTCAGCACGGTATAAGCAGAAAAAACTTCCTGGAGCTGAACGCTCAGTAGGAACCTACCCAATCTGCCGTTGCCGTCGTAGAAAGGGTGTACAGCCTCAAACATGAAGTGCGAGACCACCCGCGACAGGAGAGAAGGCGCTTCATCATCTGCAAGGTGATCCAGCATGGCTTGGAGCTGTTTATTTATGTCCTCTTCGGTGGCAGACCCGGCATGAATACCTTTATCTGCGCCGTCATAGACATATACCGGATTTAGCCTAAACAGGTCCCCATCAGGCCTGTCTTCTGTCACAATCTCAGCACCAAATAGGCGGTCATAAATCTCCCGAATCTCATCTAAAGTTGTAGGAGCTTTGACCTGGCCGTCTGAAAGTTCCAGATAGAGCCTAGCAGTTTGCCGGAATTTCCTATTCTCACGCGGCTCCGCTTCAAGAGCCTGCTGGATCTCGTGCCGGGTGGAGCGAACCCCCTCAATCTCATGGCTTGCAGTAATCTCCTGGGTAATAAGCTCATAAAGATAGCTACGCCGGGCAGCTAGGGGGATATCCGCCGCAAGTACTTCTAAAGTGCGTTCATTCAGCAAGACTTGCTCTTGCAAGAGTAAGAGCTGAGGGGTCACAGCGTAGAACAGTTTGTTCCCGTTCATCTCAAAGTTGGTCTCGAACCCATTGCTTCGCCTGCGCTGAGCTTCCTGCTCTGCTGTAGAACGGTCATCTTGGTGGAAGACAGATTTAAGGGACTTATACTTCTTCATCTGGTTTACCTCCTACCTCTTAAAAACCGATCTTTTTACGTTTTAGCACCTACCTTAGCTAACTCTTAAACGTAAAAACGCCGCTTTTTACGTTTAAGGGTCGCCGGGGCACACAGCTAAAACGTAA
>NZ_JBLXXR010000032.1:0-15402 GCF_048513535.1 Rothia sp. CCM 9416
TCCGATGAAGCTGAAGCGCTCGGCGCGGTCGTGCTGCGTGACGATATTCTGCGCGCTCAAGCCGAGGGTAAAAAAGGTGACATTCTGGCCTTTGCTGTTAGCTACCGGCCCCTGGCTGTTGACGCGGGCCTCATGGAAATCTCCGAGGACGATGCCACCGAAATCACCGTGGGCTACCGGCTGGGCCACCCCCAGGCCCGTGAAGCTATTATGCAGCTACTTTCGGTCATGACCGGCCAGTACGCGGTCTCCCTTGAGGTGGATGACTCGATGGAAGATCTGGCTGTGCTGATTGACCAGCTCATCAAGATGGGCTCCGCAAAGGTCACCAGCGAAACTCTGGTGATTGCGGATGCCTAACCGATGGAGGATGTACGGGTTGAGCGCGTCCTGAGGGTTGCTGAATCTATTCCGCCCGGGCGGGTGGCAACTTACGGGGATGTGGGTGCTGTTGCCGGGGAGTCTCCGCGTGTGGTTGGCAGGGTAATGGCGACCTGGGGGAGTGGGGTGCCCTGGTGGCGCGTGTGTAATGCCCGGGGTGAGATACCCGGTCATGCCGCACCTGCTACCGAGCGCTGGCGAGCTGAGGGTACTGCCCTGACCGCTGACGGGCGGGTTGACTTGCGGCAAGCTCGGGTAAGCGTGCCGGAACTGGCTCAATTATCTGCCACTTGGCTGGCTGAACTAGAGGTATGACGTAAGGCCCCGCCCTTTCGCTCTTAGGCCGGGTGGATAACCTCGGGCCCAAGAGCGAAAGGGCGGGGCCTTGCTGCTAGTGTGTGCCTTAGACTCCGATGTCCTGGGCGCGGCGGCGTCCCCGGCCGGAATATGATTGGCCTGAATAGTTGGCGATGTAGCCAATAGCCGGCCATATTATTGCAAAGAGAGCGTCAAAATTCCAGAGGGCATGGAGGGCACCCCAGAGACACCAGCAGATTACAATATTCCAGGCCATCATGCCGGGCCGCCAGACCATAGCCTGGGCTCCTTGGGGTTTGGAGAAGAACTGAGTCAGTACAGTACCCACGGCCAAAATGCCTACCCCAAAGGCCGTCATGTAGAGGTCCCGGCTCAGGTACCAGGCGATAAGCCCATGTAAACCCCAGAGCGCTACCATGGACATGGGTGCGTAGGAGCCGCTACCAGGGGAGTTCGGCTGAATCATCATTGAATATCACCAATCCTGTAATCCTGTGGGCTGAGTTAAAGGAGATTTGGCCGACCGGCTCGCCCCGCTGGTGGCGTAGCCGGTAGGTGAGGGTATAGCCTAAGGTGGCCTGTTCAATCACGGTTCTTTGGACCTCTATAAAGTCACCGTTTGCCTCAAGGACCTGCTGCCAGACCTTAGCCAGCTTGCGTTTGGAGAGCTTTCGGGCGGCGGTGTAGGTCATGTGATGGTGGACGTGTTGGTAGTCGCTGTGGGCGAGCGCGGCAAAGACGGCTTCGGCTATCTGTTGCAGTTTTGTCTCGATTTGGGGCAGTGAGCGTGCGTTATAGACCGAGTCGGAGAAACGTTGGGCGGCGGCCTGTTTGGTCACGCCGATGGCTGAGCCGATGAGCTGCCAGGTGGCACCGCCTGCGCGGGCGGCCTCTACTGCTTGTTCAAGGGCCTGGTTGGCGCGGGTGACCTCGGCCTGGGCTGCGCCTACCGCGAGCATGAGCGGGTCTTTGGAATCCATAAACCCTCCTGGGGAATTGTCAAGAAAGATTGACTTTTCAAAATTCTAGGGGATGCCCAATCTTGTTTCAAGGTTGGGCGGAAGATAGCTGGGGCGTTTTCTTGGATAATTCCCAGGAAATAGCCATTTTTGGCTAGAGGGGGCGGTCTATCTGAACTTTAGCTCCTGCCGATACCCTCAGCGCGGTCACCAAGAGTTAAAGTTTCACCAAGTCAAAAAGATCTTACAGGCTTGGTTCGCTTGATTGCTTATATTCCATAAATAAATACATTTATTATATGCAATATTTATTTTCATGTTAAAAAGTAGGCTTATTGCTTGAGTGGGGCCCTCTCTGGGCATATTATTTAAGTAAGTTGTTCAGCTCCCTTATTAATTTTTGAGCCAAGAGCTCAGAGGGGGTGGAGTGAACGGCCTACCCCTTGGGGTATTTACTAATGAAAGGCATCTAGCCAATGACTACCAATGAAACAATTCAAGCTCTTCGTGACAGCACTGTATATGGCGCTGATGGCGACAAAATCGGTCGCGTAGGTGAGCTATACCTCGATGCACAAACCCAGGAGCCAACGTTTGTAACTGTCAATACGGGCTTCTTCGGCACTAAGCAGTCATTCGTTCCCGTTGATAGGGCACGTTTCCAGGACGGCGAAATTCACGTTCCCTTTGACAAGGATTTCGTTAAAGACGCGCCTAATGTAGATGAAGATGGCGAGCTGTCACCGGAAGAGGAGCAGCGCCTCTACGAATACTACTCACTGGGCCAGAATGAAGCTCAGGTGACTGGCGCAAGCCATGACGGGCAGGTAGCTGGGCAGAGCCAGGCTCAGGCATCCACCTCCGATCACTCCACTCAGCAGGGAGGCGATGTCGTTGCTCACGAGGAGCGTCTGAACGTCTCTAACGCCACCAGCGCAACTCAGACCGGCCAGGTCCGCCTGCGTAAGGTAGTTCACACCGAAAAGGAGACAGTGGAGGTTCCCGTTCGCAAGGAAGAAATCGTTGTTGAGCGTACTAACCTCAAAGACGGTGAAGTTGTAGAGAACTACGACTTTGATTCCGCAGAAGCTAAAGCTGATGTTACTGTAACCGCTCACGAAGAGCGCCCTGTAGTATCAACTGAAACTGTTGCAACTGAGCGTGTCTCCGTTGGTAAGGAAGTACACTCAGAGACCGAACGCGTTTCAGCTGATTTGCGCAAGGAAGAAATCGTCGTAGAGGGCGATAAGTAGACCTCTCTACACCTGATAGTCATACTTCAGGTAGGTTTTGAGGCCCGGTGGCTTGCCACCGGGCCTCTTGCCTGTGTGACCCAAACTTGAACTAGACATAAAAACCTACCTCTATTTTTCGGGAACTACTCCCTTGGGTGAGGCAGAGGGAGATACCATGTGCAAGAATTGGATGGCTATGACTAACCAGACGACTCACCCTACTCAATCTCAGGCTCGCACCAAACAGCTCAAGCTGCCGCCCCTGCAGCTAGGCAAGCACACCATTGACACCCCGGTCGTTCTGGCCCCCATGGCAGGGGTCACTAACAAGGCCTTCCGCAGGCTCTGCCGCGAGTACGGCGGTGGCCTCTACGTCACCGAAATGGTGACCGCCCGCTCCCTGGTGGAGCGTAACCCGGAGTCCCTGCGTATCATCGAGCACGATGGGGACGAGCAGATTCGCTCTATCCAGATTTACGGTGTGGATGCCCTGAACGTGGGTAAGGCGATCCGCCTGGTAGTTGAAGAAGACCGCGCCGATCACATTGACCTGAACTTTGGGTGCCCCGTCCCCAAGGTCACCAAGCTGGGCGGCGGCTCGGCCCTTCCCTGGAAGACTGACCTCTTTACCGCCATCGTGCAGACCGCTGTGCGCGAGGCCTCCCGCAAGGATATTCCCCTGACCATCAAAATGCGCAAGGGCATTGACGAGGACCACCTGACCTACCTGGAATCGGCTAAGATTGCGCGCGACTCCGGGGTCGCCGCGATTGCCCTGCACGGGCGTACCGCCGCCCAGCACTATTCCGGCAAGGCTGACTGGGACTCTATCGCGCGCCTGCGTGAGGCCATTCCCGATGTGCCGATTTTGGGCAACGGCGATATTTTCTCAGCCGAGGACGCGATCGCCATGGTCGAGCAGACCGGAGTGGACGGTATTGTGGTGGGGCGTGGCTGCCAGGGCCGACCCTGGCTTTTTGGCGACCTACAGAACGCTTTTGAGGGCTCTGAGGAACGCCACCGCCCGGCTGTGTCTGAGGTAGCCGACATGATTTACCGGCACGCGGAACTACTGGTGGAGACCTTTGGGGACGAGACTCGTGGCCTGCGGGAGATCCGTAAGCATGTGGCCTGGTACTTCCACGGCTACCCGGTGGGCGGGCGTTTGCGTGCCAAGATGTCCACGGTGCCTACCCTGGAGGCCTTCCGCGAATACCTGGCCGAGCTGGACCATTCCATTGGTTACCCGGGTGAGGCCGTGGAGGGACCGCGCGGGCGCGCGGGCAACCCCAAGAAACCGCACTTGCCGGACGGCTGGCTGGACTCCCGCCTGCTGGGCGACGCAGAACGTTTAGGCTTAGTGGGTGCTGAACTGGACATCAGCGGCGGGTAAACCGGCCTGCCCACAACTGCCACCGCAAAGATGCGGGCTATCTTTCCCTAGGCGGGGCTAACCTTCACACCTGGAAAGAAACCCCGCACTTGGTTTGTTACAGGAATAAGAAAAGTGCGGGACGTGCACCTTTTATAGGCAACGGTGTGTCTTACCTTACTGGCAAGTATATTGGTTCTAAGTTATCCAGATATTTTCCAGGAGAAATGATGCAATCTGAGGCGCTTAAATACCGTATTGGTGTTGACGTTGGTGATCGGTCAGTTGGTTTGGCTGCCATCGAATTTGACGATGCTGGTTACCCCATCAAAAAGTTGGCTTTGGTGACCTACCGCCATGATGGGGGCCTTGACCCAACCCAGAATAAGAGCCCCAAGTCTCGTAAAGAGACAGCGGGTGTTGCTCGCAGGGTCCGGAGGATGCGTCGCCGTAGGGTGCAACGATTGAAGAAGCTAGATGCTACGCTCACCTCGCTGGGCTACCCGGTGCCCGCGGTGGAAGAACCACAGACCTACCAGGCCTGGTTCTCCAGGGCTAAACTTACCAGCCAGAAAATTGACAATGAGGTTGAGCTGGCTGAGCACCTGGTGAGGGCTTTACGGCACATGGCACGTCACCGTGGTTGGCGTAACCCCTGGTGGCGCTTGAGCCAGTTGGACCAGGCACCGGTTCCATCCGTTACTATGCTTGAGAACTTGGAGCAGGCTCGGTTGCGCTGGCCTGACTACATTACAGATAACACTACGGTCGGTGAGATTGGGGCGCTTGCTGCCTCTAAAGATGTTCTTCTGCGCCCGCGCACCAGTGATAAACGTAAGAACGGTTTGCACCACCAGGGCCAGAAAGCACTCCTTGACAGCAGAGTCCGTCAGGAAGATTTGCTGGCTGAGGTCAAGAAGATGTGGGCGGTCCAGGGGTTGCCTCAGGGGCATTACCATGTTCTGGTAGAGGCACTTTTTGACCAGATGCGCCCTCATGTTCCTGCCCAAAACGTTGGCCGTGATCCGTTACCTGGGCGTGGGAATCTACCGCGCGCTCCACGGGCCTGTCTTGAGTTCACCGAGTTCAGAATTCGGCAGGCTGTCCGTAACTTGCGGGTGCGTCAGGGGAGCCAAGCTATTGAGCTATCGATCGGCCAGTACATGGCGGCAGTCAATTATTTGATGAACTTTTCGGAGGCAGAGCCTCCTACTTGGGGTGATGTTGCTGAGGCTATCGGGGTAGAACCTCACGCCCTGATTGCACCCGTTATTGACGATGTGCGTTTGAATAAGGCACCGTATGACCATTCTTCTTTTGTCTTGTTGAAGGCTCTACCTAAGAGCTCTCAGGTGGTCAAGTGGTGGCAGACAGCGGATGTTTCGCTTCGTTCTTTGCTGATTATGCTCTTGAGCGATCCGACGGAGTTCTCGGTTGAAGCCGCCGATGAGTGTGGGCTGAGCGCTGTCTTTGAGAGCTGGCCCGAGAAAGAACGTGAAAAGCTGGAGGGTCTTGATTTTGAGTCGGGCCGTGCGGCATACAGTGTGCAGTCTTTGACTGATTTGAATAGCTATATGGCTGAGCATCAGACAGATTTGCATACGGCGCGTAAGGCTGTTTTTGGTGTTGATGACTCTTGGCAGCCGCCCCGTGAGAATCTGCATGAGCCTACCGGCCAGCCAGCGGTGGATCGGGTGCTGACTATTGTGCGGCGGTTTGTGCTGGCTTGTGAACGTAAGTGGGGACGGCCGGATCGGATTGTGATTGAGCACGCCCGTACAGGTTTGATGGGCCCCACCCAGCGTGCGGAGGTTCTGCGTGAGATTGCGCGCAACCGTACTGAGAATGACCGTGTGCGCCAAGAATTGCGTGACAGTGGCGAGTTGGAGAGCCCCACGCGAGCTGATGTCCGCCGTCACCGGATTGTGCAGAACCAGGGCTGTAAGTGTCTCTACTGTGGTGCCATGATTACCACCAAAACTGCTGAACTTGACCATATTGTGCCGCGTGCCGGTGGAGGGTCGTCCCGGGTGGATAACCTGGTAGCGGTATGCCGTGGGTGTAATGCCGATAAGGGCCGGGTTCCTTTTGCCGTGTGGGCCGCCAGAACGACCCGTTCGGGAGTTTCTCTGGAAGAGGCTCTGGGCCGCCTGTGGGAGTTCGATAAGGTGGGTGTCTTCAAGGGCGTATCAGGGCGCCGCTTGAAAGAGCAGATTGCCCGCAGACTCAAGCAGAAAGAAGAAGACCCGCCGATTGATGAGCGTTCTTTGGAGTCTACAGCTTACTCTGCGGTTTCTGTCCGTCACCGTTTAGAGACCTATTTTAATGCCGGTACTGCACGCAGCGGTGGGGACCGGGTTCATATTGATGTTTACTCTGGGTCTTTGACTCGCCAGTCTCGCCGTGCGGGTCAGATTGATGAACAGATTCTTCTGAGGGGTCAGGAAGAGAAGAACCGTTTTGATGTGCGCCATCATGCTATTGATGCCGCTGTCATGACCTTGTTGAACCCCTCTGTTGCTAGAACTTTGGAGCAACGGCGTCTGTTGCTGACTGAGCGCCGCTACTCAAGCCGTGATAATGATTGGAAAGATTTTACCGGTCTTGATTCACCGAGCCAGCAGAAGTTTCATCAGTGGAAGGAGACTTGTCAAGCGCTTGCTGATGTGCTGGGGGAGGCTATCTCTGAGGACTCTATTCCAGTTATTAATCCTTTGCGTCTGACACCAGCCAACGGTTCTGTGCACAAGGATACTTTGTTGGGGCTGGAATATAAGCTGGTGGGCGATGAGTGGTCGGCTGGTGATATTGACAAGGTCGCTGACCCTTACCTTTACCTGGCTTTGCAAGAGCAACTGGGTAAGCAGAAGGTACTAGAAGCCGATAGCAACCGCTACTTGCGCACTGAGCGGGGTCACCAACTAACTGCTCAGGAGCAGGTAGTTATCTTCCCCGAAAAAGCTGCTTCGATTCTTGCGGGTACGGGTGCCGTGAAAATTGGTGATTCTTTGCACCATGCTCGCCTGTATGCCTGGCACGGCAAGAAGGGTATTGAGGTGGGTATGCTCCGTGTCTTTGGCGCTGAGTTCCCCTGGCTCTTTAAGCTCTATGGCACTAGGGATGCCTTGCGGGTGCCTATTCACGCTGGTTCGCAGTCTTACCGGGACTTGCAGGGTACCGTGCGCAAGCAGATCGAGGCAGGGAAGGCCCAGGAAATTGGGTGGATTACCCAGGGCGATGAGCTAGAGATTGAGGTAGATAGCTTTGTGGACGGTTCCGATAAGTTTGCCCAATTCCTAAGGATTATCCCTGAGAGCCGTTGGAAAGTTGACGGACTCCCGATGAGCAGACAGCTACGGTTGAGGCCATTATTACTGTCTTATGAGGAGCTACCTCAGGGCATCTATACCGATGAAGAGCTAGCACTGGTACAGGAGATTCTTGAGAAGGGAGCTATCGTTTCGGCTGGTGGAGTCCTTTCTGCTCACGGAACCAAAGTCATCCGCCGCAATCATTTGGGCTTTCCTCGCTGGCGTGAGAACGGTGCTGTTCCTGTATCACTTGATATTGAACGCAGGGCACAGGAAGTTCTAGGAGCCTGAGATGGATAGTAAGTGGCGCATTCTGGACCTTACGGCTTATGAGGGTTTCCTTTCCTATGAGAGGGGGCGTATCAAAGTGGGGGAGCAGTCTGTGCCACTTGCTGAGGTGGACTTTATTCTGGTGGGCCAGAAGTGCACTTGGGGCTATGGGCTGGTGGCTGGGCTGGAGCGTTTTGATGTAGCTATGGCTGTGTGCGATTGGCGGAATCAGTCTATCTCTGTGCTCTACCATTGGTCAGAGAACACGAGGGTTTTTGCCCGCCACGAGGCTCAGGCTCACCTCAGCGTTCCTAGACGCAAAAATGCGTGGATGCGGCTGGTTAAGGCAAAGATTCGCGGGCAGGCTTTTGTTCTGCGTTCGCATAACCCGGTGGTAGCCCAGGAACTAGAGGCCTGCGCTAGGGCAGTGCGGTCTGGGGACCCCACCAATATGGAGGCTCAGGCGGCTCGCCTCTACTGGTCTGCTTTTCTTCCGGAGGGGCGTATCTACCGTGATCCGCAGGCTGATGATGTGGCCAATGGTTTGCTTAACTATGGCTACACCATTTTGCGGGGGCGGGTTTTGACTCGCCTGGTTGCTACGGGTTTATCTCCTACTCTGTCTCTTTTCCACCGGAATAGGAGCAACGTTTTTGCGCTGGCGGATGATCTCATTGAGCCTTTCCGCCCTGCGGTGGATGAGGCTGTCCTGGGCTTGCTTGCTGGTGGTGCTTGTGAGGTGGGTAAGGCCGAAAAAACCGTGCTGGCTTCTGTCTTAGGCGCTTCGGGGCAGGATTCTGCGTATTCTGTGCGTACCGGTATTGAGAAACTGTGCCAGAACTTCGCTATGTACGCGGAGGGGGAACGGGAGGTCTTGCTGGTTCCGGTCTGGCAGGGGCGGGAGTTTGCCTGGGGAACTGAGGGAGTGGATGGCTAAGCCTGTGTGGTTGCTTGTGATGTTTGATTTGCCGGTGAAGACTAAGACTCAGATGAGGTTGGCAAATCAGTACCGTAATTTGCTCAAGGACCGTGGTTTTGACCGGATTCAGTTGAGCGTGTACTGCAAATATTATTTGAATGGGAACTCTACTGAGCGTGACCTGGGGATGTTGAAGGTTAATGTGCCGGTGGGTGGGCAGGTGCGTGTCTTGAGGGTTTCTGATAATCAGTGGGCTTCTACGATTATGTTTGTGGGGCCAAAACAGAAGAAGGCGGAGCCGCCGCCGGAGCAGTTGACTATTTTTTAGGGTAAACGAAGCCCCTGGTAACCATTGCTGGTTACCAGGGGCTGATAAGTCAAATCATGCTTTTCAGCATGTTCTTGTTAGGAATTTTCACCTCTGAATCCTTAACGGTTCCCTACTCTAGCAGATTTTCCGCCAGTGGACTGTATCTTTCCAGATGGAGAGGTTTTCTTACCATTTTTTCTGCCGAAAAAGTGGTGAGAAAACCGCTCTGACCAGTTATTTTTCAGAGAGACGCAAGTCTATCTGGGTTCAGAGGTGATAGTTCCCAACATTCATTTCAATACTCAGTTTAACCCTGCAAGTCTATCTGGGTTCAGAGGTGATAGTTCCCAACGTCGGGTATGTGGTCAGCGCTAGGTAATCAAGTCTATCTGGGTTCAGAGGTGATAGTTCCCAACCAAGACCAGGGGGCATTTGTCGTATCCCAAGTCTATCTGGGTTCAGAGGTGATAGTTCCCAACCCTGGGAAGACCTGGCAGGGCTTAACCACAAGTCTATCTGGGTTCAGAGGTGATAGTTCCCAACGCCAGCATTGCGGGCAGGAAATTGAAGACAAGTCTATCTGGGTTCAGAGGTGATAGTTCCCAACAGGTACGCTGAGTAGGTTCTGTTTCCGACAAGTCTATCTGGGTTCAGAGGTGATAGTTCCCAACAACGGTTGGTGTTGAACTGGGTAAGCATCAAGTCTATCTGGGTTCAGAGGTGATAGTTCCCAACGACATGTGCGCTGCCACTTTCACCGATGCAAGTCTATCTGGGTTCAGAGGTGATAGTTCCCAACCTCGACCTCACCTTTACTGGTGGCGTGGCAAGTCTATCTGGGTTCAGAGGTGATAGTTCCCAACCTTTCGGTTAGGAGTTGCCTCGGACGAGCAAGTCTATCTGGGTTCAGAGGTGATAGTTCCCAACCTTCGGTTGCCATGTTCGTAACTCCCTGCAAGTCTATCTGGGTTCAGAGGTGATAGTTACCAACAAAGGTGCGTGCATTCGGTGACTGTGTGCAAGTCTATCTGGGTTCTGAGGTTGCATCTCTGAGATTAATGGCCGGGGGTTGCCCGGCCATAAGCCTGTTTGGTTCAGAGGTTATATTTCCCAACATACTAACAGACATTCATATCCTACCGTATTGACCCGCAACTAACATAGATTTACATTAAATTATCTTTTAGTATAAGATACAAATATTTGATAGCTTTGTAATTCAGATGGACTGTTCGGGATTTCAGAAAGTAGGTTTATCATGTTTGACTTCGTTGAACTTCTGATGGGGTGTAGCGTCATCGCTAAAAATGTAATCTACGTTGTCAACACCGTTAGGCCATGGCTCGGTAGTAGGAAACATAAGCCTTGAAAGCTACCGTGGAACCATGCTTATTGAACTTACCCGTTTTCGTGTTCTTCCGGGCAAGCGTGCCCTGGTGGATGAGTGGCTGGCCTTCCTCAACTCCAATATGGAAGCTGTGCGAGAGACCCTGGAACCAGAAGAAATGTATGTGGAGACCATCTTCGCTGAGACTATCGACGGGGTGGACTACCTCTACTGGTACTCCGTTCAAGGCGAGCAAGGCGCAAGCCGTTCGGTCCGCGACTCCCCGCACTGGCTGGACCAAAAGCACGTCTACTACTGGCGTGAATGTATCGACCCCACCTACGAGCCCCAGCAACTCACCCCGCGCGTCCACATGATGCCCGAACGGGTACAGGCCTCCATGAAACCTCTCAAACAAGAAAACACCTAGACTCCGCCATTACCACCTGAAAAAACTTCAAACACCTATCCAGGCCCATGATTCCCTCATCACAGAATGGGTTGCCAGCTACAAGCTACCTGTACAACAGGCTCCAGCCAGGCTCCTGTGCGAAGACAATCTGTCAAGATCAATCACAGAACTTGAAGAGCTCTGACCTGATGGAGCCTGCCTCAGCTGGTTCGGCGGTCCCGCTAGCAGCGCAGAACCCTGGCCCCACCGGGAGGACGGCACACCCCCTGGCGCATATCGCAATTCAGTGTCTGCCGCAAACCTTCAGGGGTCCTACAAAGAAGGCACCCCAGAAGGTTTACGGCACATATGCTTGGGGGGGCGAGATAGAAGCGGAGACTGGGAACGCCCCAGCGGCTACCGGCTTGCCCCAGCCACTAGACTAGAAGCTATGACCAGCTACACCGTTCGCCCCGAAAGCCCCGCCGATGTGCCGGCCATTGATGCCCTGCTCCAGAGGGTCTTTCCTACAGGCTACCAAGCGCAACTGGTCACCGACTTACGGGGCAACCCCGCCTCATGGGAGCCCTGCATCTCCTTCGTTGCCCACTCTGCCACCGAAGTCAGCCCCGAGCTGGCTGGCTATGTGCTTCTCAGCCGCTGCTGGGTCGGCTCCTGGCCCGCCCTCGCCCTGGCAGCTCTGGCCGTTCACCCCAACCACCGGGGCAGGGGAGTAGGCACCACCCTGGTGCACCAGGCCCTCGAACTAGCTGGCAAACTAGCCCAAGAAAGCAACGCTCCCACCAGCGTCATTGTGCTGGGCGATCCCGCCTACTACTGTCGCTTCGGGTTTAGGCAGGCGGCCCACAGCGGTGTACGCGCCTACATTGACGGCATGACCCCCGCCGAGCTGGCCCAGAACCTGCAAGCGCTCAACCTGACACCCGACTACCCGCCGCTGGCCGGGGAAGTCACCTGGCCAGCCGAATACCGCCTTGACCAGGGCGACGACCTCTAACCCGCGACAACCCACCAGCCAGAAAGCAGGGCATGACACCCACACCCGACCAGGTTCCTACTCCGGAACAAGCACCCACCCCCGGCTACACCAGCGCCGATGCCGCCCGCTGGGTACCCGAACACCACCGCTTTGTCTACCGCTCACCTTTCGAACGCGACCGCGCCCGCGTTCTACACTCCTCAGCCCTGAGACGCCTGGGGGCAAAGACCCAGGTGGTAGACCCGGACACAGACGACTTTGTGCGTACCCGCCTGACCCACTCCCTAGAGGTCGCCCAAATCGGGCGCGAACTAGGCCGTATGCTGGGCTGTGACCCAGACGTGGTAGACACCGCCTGCCTGTCCCACGATCTGGGCCACCCACCCTTCGGCCACAATGGCGAAACCGCCCTGGACCGTCTAGCCACCGACGCCGGTGGTTTTGAGGGCAACGCCCAAACCCTGCGCCTGCTCACCCGCCTGGAACCCAAAGTTATCCGCCATGACGGTGGCTCAGCCGGGCTCAACCTGACCCGCGCCGCCCTGGACGCCACCTGCAAGTACCCCTGGACCCGCCAGGCCGCACCAGCCCGAACCGACGGCAAACCCAACCGCAAATTTGGGGTTTACACCGATGACCTGCCCGTCTTTGACTGGTTCCGCACCGGTGCCCGCGAAGCCGGTGCCGAACCGATTCAGAAATGTATTGAAGCGCAGGTCATGGACCTCGCGGACGACATCTCCTACTCTGTTCACGACGTGGAGGATGCCGTCTTTGGCGGGCACCTGCAACTGCACCAGCTCAAAGAACCCGCCGCTCGCCAAGCTGTTTTTGAGAAGACCCGCCAATGGTACCTACCGGGTGTGGAGGACTCCACACTGGACCAGGCCCTAAGCCGACTCGAAGCACTGGGCCGCTGGGTGCCCTACATGAGCGGCACCCGCTCGTCGATGGCCGCTTTCAAGGCGCTGACCTCCAAATTGATTGGCCGTTTTGCAGCCAGTTCTATGGTGGCTACCCGCCAGCTCTACGGCAACCAACCACTCACCCGCTACCAGGCCCAGCTGGTTGTGCCAGAAGAAACCGAGCACGAAATTGCGGTGCTCAAAGGCATTGCCACCGCCTTTGTCATGACCCCGCGTGATGCCGGTGCCCACTCCGAGAATCAGCAGGAGATCCTGGAGTTCCTGGTCCACGCCCTACTCGATAACCCGGACTACCTGGACCCGGTTTTTGCTGCTGACCTGCGTGAGCTTGGCCCCAACGAGGACACCGCCCGCCTGCGCCTGGTCATTGACCAGGTTGCCTGCCTAACCGACCGCTCAGCCGCCGCTCTTTTCAAACGCATCACCGGTAGCCACTGGGCGATCGGGGACAAACCCCTCTGGTAGGTCACCCGCCGGCTTGACCGCTCAACTAAACTTGAACCCGTGGCAGGCTTAATCAGAAAAGAAGATATTGATCAGGTGCGCACCCGCACTGACATCCGCGAAATCATTGAAGGGTACGTGACCCTCAAATCAGCCGGTATCGGCTCCTTTAAGGGTCTGTGCCCCTTCCACGATGAGCGAACCCCCTCCTTCCACGTGCGCCCACAGATGGGCACCTACCACTGCTTCGGGTGCGGTGAATCAGGGGATGTCATTAGCTTCCTCATGGAGATGGACCACACCTCCTTCACCGAAACCGTGGAGAAGCTAGCCGCCCGTATCAACTACGAACTGCACTACGAGCAAGGCAGCGGCATGAGCAGGGAAGAAGTGGGCCGCCGCCAGCGCCTGCTCGATGCCCACAAGATAGCCACCGAGTTCTTCCAGAAGAACCTCTACACACCCGCTGCCGTAGAAGCCCAAAAATTCTTGGGAGGTCGTGGCTTTGACCCCGTCTCCACCCAAAAGTTCGGTGTGGGCTTCGCCCCGCGAGGCTGGGACAACCTACTCAAATACCTCATGAACAAGGGCTTCACCACCGACGAGCTCCGCGCCACCGGCATGTTCTCCGAGGGCCAGCGCGGTCTCTACGACCGTTTCCGGGGCCGGCTCATTTGGCCCATCCGCAACATCACCGGTGAAACCATCGGCTTCGGTGCCCGCCGTCTCTTTGACGATGACCAAGGCCCTAAATACCTCAACACCCCAGAGACCACCCTCTACAAAAAATCCCAGGTGCTCTACGGCCTGGACCTGGCCAAGCGTCCCATCGCCAAGAAGAAGCAGATCGTGGTGGTCGAAGGTTACACCGACGTTATGGCCGCCCACCTGGCCGGGGTCGATACCGCCGTGGCCACCTGCGGCACCGCTTTCGGAACCGACCACATCAAAATTGTGCGCCGCCTGATCTCCGATGACGGCACCGGGGGAGAGGTTATCTTCACCTTTGACGGGGATGCCGCCGGGCAGAAAGCCGCCCTGGCCGCCTTCTCCGAAGACCAGCGCTTCGTCGCCCAAACCTACGTTGCCGTTGCCAAAAACGGTATGGACCCCTGCGACCTGCGCCTTGCACGCGGCGACTCCGCCGTGCGGTCCCTGATCGAGTCCCGCCGACCCCTCTTTGAGTTCGCCATTGACGCGACCCTTGCCAACTACGACCTGAGCACCCTCGAAGGCCGTGTGCGCGGTATGCGGGCTATCGCCCCCATCATCGCCGGCATTAAGGACGCGGCCTTGCGCCCCGCCTACGTGCGCCAGGTATCCGGCCAGCTAGGATTAGAGACGGCCGAAGTTCAACGCGCCGTCACCTACGCCATCAACCACCCGCAGGCCAGCGCCAGCCAAAAAGCCGAAGCCGCAGAAGCCCAACGAGCCGCCTCCCGCCAAGAACAAGAAACCGTCAACACCGCAGCGGAACAGGACCCCTACGAGCTACCCGACCTGCGCGACCCCGCCGCCCGCACCGAACGCGAAGCCCTCGAAGTCATCCTGCAATACCCCGAATCCCTCAGCCTGGAACAGTGGCAAGAACTCGCCACCGTCCACTACCGCTACCGCGCCCACAGTGGCATAGCCCAAGGCATTATCGGGGCAGCCGGAACCATGGCACCAGCTGCCGGGCACGCCTGGGTCAACACCGTACGGAGCCAGGCACCCGAACCCGTCCACGCCCTCATCGCAGAACTTACCGTAGCCCCCATACCTGCCCGCACTCCAGAACAGCTCCAGCGCTACAGCCGCGACATCCTCAACCGCCTCTTTGAACAAGAAATCACCCGCCAAAAATCAGACCTCCTCATGCAACTCCAACGGATCAACCCCGAAACTGACGCAGAAACCTTCCGCCAGATCCAACAACAGCTCCTCACCCTGGAACTACGCCGCCGCACCAAAATGCAAGGCCAAGACTAAATGTGACTGAGCTAACCTAATATCGATTTGCGCAGGCCCCCGACCTCGCGTAAAGTTGTTACACGTTGAAGCGACAAAAATATCGCACACAACATTCCCCCGTAGCTCAATTGGCAGAGCATTCGACTGTTAATCGAAGGGTTACTGGTTCGAGTCCAGTCGGGGGAGCAGATATCAAGAAGCCCACTCACATGAGTGGGTTTCTTTCTTTAACCAGTAACCATTGCGCAGGCTCTTGTGAGCTCGCGCGCTCGCTCCCGCCTGCTCC
>NZ_JBLXXR010000033.1:0-12314 GCF_048513535.1 Rothia sp. CCM 9416
GCAATAGATAAGCGGCCGTGTATCTCAAGGGCGTGTAGAGTTCTGTGGCTTATCGAATGCGTCTTAATCTGCACATAATAGACCCATGAAAGTTTTACTGGCGGTTGATAAATTCAAAGGAACCCTGAGCGGTGCGCGGCTCTGCGAAGCGCTGGCCGCGGGGATACAGAGCGTAGCACCTCACTATTCCGTGGTGCATTGCCCTATTGCTGATGGTGGTGATGGCACTGTCGATGCCGCTCTGGCCGCAGGTTACACCGAAGTGCAGTGCCAAGTGACCGGCCCCTTCTCTGGTCAGAAAGTTACTGCCCGCTACGCCTACTCTGAAGCTGAATATACCGCCGTCCTTGAGGTCGCTCAGGCTTGCGGTATGGCTTCACTGACTTCTGAACAGCTTGATACCTGGCACGCTACCTCCTACGGCGTGGGAGAGCTGCTGCTACATGCGGTAGAGAACGGGGCGCAGGTAGCTATTGTTGGCCTGGGTGGCTCTGCTACTACTGATGGGGGAGCGGGTATGCTTCAGGCGCTCGGTGTAAGTTTCTGCGACCGGCTAGGTAGGGAACTTGCTCCCGGCGGCGGTGCCTTAGCGGAACTAGCAGGCGTGGATATCTCCGGGCTAGATGCCCGCTTGCAGGACCTCAACATCATTGTTGCCAGTGACGTTACCAACCCCCTTGTTGGCCCTCATGGTGCGGCGGCAGTCTATGGGCCACAGAAGGGAGCCACCCCGGAGCAAGTCCCCTTACTGGACCAAAACCTTGAAAAGCTAGCTGTCCTCGTTGAAGAATCACTTAATGTTTCACGTGGAACATTCGCGCACGCACCCGGGGCCGGGGCGGCTGGTGGGTTGGGCTTTGCCTGCATGTCTGTTCTTGGTGCAAGTGTGAGCCCCGGCGTGGATATCTGCTGTGAGTTCACGGGCTTCTACGATGCGCTTGCTTGCGCAGATCTTGTTGTCACCGGGGAAGGTAAATTTGATGAGCAGACCCTCCAGGGGAAAGGGCCTGCTGGCGTTGCTGACGCGGCGCACCAAAAGGGTATCCCTGCCATTGCGGTGTGCGGTATCAATGAACTGCGTCAAGAACAATATCAGGGGGCAGGTTTCACCGCTGTTTACTCGGTAACAGCCGATACCCAGGCAAGGCTGGCAGAGTCGCTAGCTGACCCGGCTCCCTATGTGCAGGAGCTAGGTGCGCTGATAGCGCGTAATTACCTTGAACCCCCAGAGGGAATCAAAGCCGGTCAATAAACGATTTTACTGGGTTGTTTTACTTCTTTTTCCAGTAGCCTTTTGAATACCCGTGGCCCTTGGGAACCCCTAGCTCCCGCCGTACCCATGCTCTGAGTGGCTGAATAGAACCCGACTCTCCTGCAAGCCAGGTAAAGATAGCGCCCTGGGGCAGGGGGTAAGACTGAACGGCATCAGCTAGCGCCCCGGGCAGGGTGGAGTCGACCCAAACCAGCTCAAAGTTTTCGGGTGCATCAATCTGCTGGTGTGAATCCGGGCCTGCTACCTGGATAAAAGCTACACCCCGGGCATCGTAGGGCATGGACTCGATCCACCGAGCCATGCCGGGTAGTCCGGTTTCGTCCCCCGCAAGCAGGTAGAAATCGTAGTCGTCACTAATCTCGTAGCCGGACTTTGGGCCCAGAAGGTGGATGAGGTCCCCCACCGCTGCCTCCTGCGCCCAGGTAGTGCCTGCTCCTGCTTCATGGAGAACGATATTGATTTCAAGCGCCCCGGTTTCTTCCTTGTAGGAGCGAACCGTGTACTTAGTGCTCTTGGTGGGCTGGTTCCACCGCACCTTGTTTTTGGCCTGATCAGGTTCGGGGAGCGCTTCACCCTGTTTACCGGTCACAAGTCGAATATACTCACCCACCAGGCCCTGTGACTCAGCGCGGGCTTGACCGGCAGGTTCAGCTACTAGGCGCATAACGGTGGGGGTGAGTTTGCCTACCTCAGTGACCTTGTAAGGGGCGTAGCCGTTCTTGTACTTGCCGGACTTCATGGGTGCAGGGTAGGCGCTCTGTGCTGGCTTACTCGTATTTTGCGAGTCGGTTGATTCTGCCTCAGTCGGCACCTCTGGAGTGGGGGCGGCTGAAGCTGTGTAGGCAGCCAAGGACTCTTCTAGCTTTTGCACCCGTTTGAGAAGTTTCTTGTGGCTCTTTCTAAGGTGCCTAAGTTCCTTGATGAGGTCTTTGGCATCATTCTCTTTGCCTTTGTTCTTTTTGCCCACGTGTAGTCCTTTCAGGTGCGCGATACAGCGGTCTCTCAGACCTGTCTGGTCTCATGTACCATGCTACTCCTGTATGGTTGTCTGCATCACACGGGGTGAACTATGTTTCCAGATACCGCCTTCACCCCTCTAGCCTCAGAGCGAAGAGGGTAGGACACACCTACCCTAAAGTGAGATGATAGAAGCTCACCATCTTTTGATCCGAAGGGGCAGCTTTGTCTGAGAGTCAGTCTGAATTTGTTCGCACACCGCCGCATGACGACACCGCAGAACAGTCAGTTCTGGGAGGCATGATGCTGTCCAAGGACGCTATTGCCGACGTTGTTGAGGTCATCGGTGGCGGCGCAGACTTCTACAAGCCTGCCCACGAGATGATTTACGAAGCGATTATCAACCTTTACGGGCACGGCGAACCGGCAGACGCGATTACCGTAGCCGATGAGCTCACCAAGCGCGGCGAACTCAACAGGGTAGGTGGGGCAGCCTACCTGCACAGCCTTATCGCCAGTGTGCCCACAGCGGCTAACGCCGGTTTCTACGCCGAAATTGTGGCAGAACGGGCTATGCTCCGCCGCCTGGTCGAGGCGGGGACAAAGATTGTTCAACTGGGCTACTCCGGCGATGGTGAAGCGGAAGACCTGGTGAACGCTGCCCAGGCCGAAATCTATGGTGTATCGGCTAATAACACCAGGGAAGACTACGTCCCGCTGTCCGAAGCCATGAACAGCACCGTTGAAGAAATCGAAGCTAACGGTTCACGTGCTGGCGGTATCCACGGTGTTCCCACCGGCTTCATCGAGTTTGATGAACTTACTGCTGGTTTGCAACCTGGTCAAATGGTTGTGGTGGCGGCCCGCCCTGCTATGGGTAAAGCTCTCGCGCTTGACACCCCGATTCCCACCCCGGAAGGTTGGACTACCATGGGTGATATTCGGGTCGGTGATCTTGTTCTCGGTGCAGACGGCCGCCCCACCAAGGTCATCAATGCAACCGAAGTTATGACCGGCCGTCCCTGCTATACCGTGACCTTTGACGACGGAACCCGCATTATTGCCGATGCTGAGCACCAGTGGCTTACCCACACACGGGCTTCCCGTCGCGCTCGCATCAAGGTAGGGGCAGGGGGACCTGCGGTAGATGAGCCGCAGCTGGCAGGTGCTAAGGTACGCACTACCGCTGAGATTCATGAGACGGTGCGCTGCGCTACCGCTGATAACCGCGCTAACCATTGCATTTCCAATGCCAGTGCACTTCAGCTGCCCGACGCTGATCTTCCTATTGCCCCATACACTCTTGGGGTATGGCTGGGTGACGGCGCCGCCGCTTCTGCTCGCATCACCACAGCAGATGATGAGGTTCTCCAGGGAATTGAAGCTGATGGGTACGACATCCGCCAGGTTCAGGGCCTTACCTATTCAGTTCATCTCCCACAAGAAAACCGGGAGTTTACGAAACACTGCCAGGTTTGTGGGAAAGAATTCACCCACACTGACCGAAACGTCACCACATGCTCCCGTACCTGCGGGGGTAAGCATAAAAATCTCATTGCTACTCCACAGTCTCGTGCGACCTGCATTGACTGTGGGAGGCCGTGTACTGCCGGTTTGCGATGCTTGAGCTGCCACCGTTCTCGGGCGAGTGTGCAGGGGCGTTTGCGTACTCTGGGTGTTTTGAATAATAAGCACATTCCTATGTCGTACCTTCGCGCATCGGAGTTGCAGCGCAGGGCTCTCCTGGCGGGCCTTTTGGACAGCGATGGGACAGTGACCAACGCGGGATGTGTTCAGTTTGTTGTCACCAACAGACAGCTTGCTCTTGATGTGCAGGAACTCGTCCATTCTTTGGGCTATCGCACCGGCCTGCGGACCAAGAAAGTGGCTGCTCGTACCCCAGAAAGTTCAACCGCGTACAAGCTGACCTTCTCTACCTCAGATACCGTTTTTGGCTTGTCCCGCAAGAACCAGATGCACCGCGAACGGGATGCCCGTCCTACGGCTAAGCGTACTTGGCGTTACATTGTGTCTGTTGAGCCTGTTGAATCTGTTCCGGTGCGTTGCATTGAGGTTGATAACAGCGACCACCTTTTCCTGGCATCATCTGCTTTTGTGCCGACACATAACTCTACGTTCGCTTTGGATATAGCTCGTTCGGCGGCTATTAAGCACAAGATGACCACGGTTTTCTTCTCCCTAGAAATGGGGCGTAACGAAATTGCCATGAAGATCCTGTCGGCTGAGGCCGGTATCAACCTGTCAGACCTGCGTAAGGGCCGACTGGACGATGACCAGTGGGCCAAGATTGCAACGGCTATGGGCAAGATGGACTCCGCGCCGCTCTTCATTGATGATTCACCGAACATGACCCTTATGGAGATCCGCGCTAAGGCCCGCCGTCTCAAGCAGAAGAACGACCTCAAACTGATTGTTCTGGACTACCTCCAGCTCATGAGTTCCGGTAAGAAAGTGGAATCTCGCCAGCAAGAGGTTTCAGAGTTCTCGCGTGCCCTCAAGCTGATGGCTAAGGAGCTTGAAGTTCCCCTGATTGCCCTATCGCAGCTTAACCGTGGTTCTGAGCAGCGCCCCGACAAGAAGCCCCAGGTCTCTGACCTTCGTGAGTCGGGTTGTTTGACGGCAGATACTCGCATCCTACGGTCAGATACAGGTGCCGAGGTAACCATGGCTGAGCTTTTCGCGCAGGGAGCTCGGGATATCCCTGTCTGGTCTTTGGGTGACGATATGCGCTTTGTGGAGCGTCACCTCACCCACGTTTTCTCAACCGGGGTGAAGCCTGTATACCGTCTAACTCTTGCATCCGGTAAGACTCTCCGCGCTACTGCCAACCACCCCTTCTTCACCTACACCGGCTGGAAGGGGCTGGGAGAACTATCCGTAGGTGACCGGCTCGGCGTACCCCGGCACGTTAACGGCCCGTCTGTTCGTACCCGGTGGACCGATGAGCAGGTTATTCTGCTAGCTCACATGATTGGTGATGGTTCAGCGCTTGCCCACCAGCCTATCCGCTACGCCTCTATCGATCCGGAAAACCTTGATGCGGTGGCTGAGTCAGCCCGTAAGCAGTTCGGAATTACCGGTGTTCGTGATACTCACCCGGCGGCTCGCTGTACTTCTTTGCGTCTACCGTCACCGGAGAAACTGACCCACGGTAAAGGCAATCCCTTGGCTGCGTGGCTCGATGAACTGGGGCTCTTTGATAAGCGTTCTTGGGAGAAATTTATTCCGGAGCAGGTCTTTGCTCTGCCCAAACGTCAGATTGCTCTGTTTATCAAGCATCTTTGGGCTACTGATGGCTCGGTAACTCTCAATAAGAATGGCCGGGCGGGCCGTATCTACTACGGTTCGACCTCTCGTGCTCTCGTGGATCAGCTATCGCTTCTTCTTCTGCGGTTTGGCATTAACTCGCGGGTTCGCGCTAGCACTATCAAGGGCGAATATCGCCAGGGGTACAGCCTGGACATTTCTGGGCGTGATGAACAGCTGAGGTTTTTACGCGAAATCTCTTCCTACGGGGAGCGGGCTAAGAACTGTGCCTTGCTCCTTGCTGCTCTGACCGATGGGGGATCCTCTTCCAATACGAATGGTGATACAGCACCCGTCCAGGTTTGGGATGACGTGAGAAAGATTCTGTCGGAGGAAGGCATGAGCCACCGTGAGTTCCAGGCCGCTATGGGCTCACAGTACTGCGGCTCCTCCTATGACAAGAGTGCGCCGTCTGGCTCGCGCCTGGAGAAGGTTGCTACGGTCCTTGATGCCGCAGATTTAGAGATGCTGGCGGTTAATGACCTGTTCTGGGATACCGTGACCGGGATTGAATACGACGGCCAAGAAGAGGTCTTTGACGCTACTGTCCTGGGGAATCACAACTTTGTTGCTAACGGCATTACCGTTCACAACTCGATTGAGCAGGACGCGGATATGGTCATTCTGCTTCACCGTGAGGACTACTACGATAAGGAGTCCACTCGCGCTGGCGAAGCCGACGTCATTGTGGCTAAGCACCGTAACGGCCCCACTAAGACCATTGCGGTTGCCTTCCAGGGCCACTATTCGCGCTTTGCCAACATGGTGCACGATTCCTACACCGGTACTGAAACCTTTTAGGGGCTAGACTAACTGCATCCCATACATAAGGTAGCCGGCGGCTGGTGGCTAGAGATAGAATCCCTGGTCAACTTCAGTCTCCAGACGGCTTGACCGATCCGGTATTGGGTGAGGCGATCATGGGGCAAAATCAAGGAGGGGAAGCAATGCATCGGTCTAGAACGGTGCTCTTATCGGTTTCTTTACTACTGATTGAGCTGATCGCTGGGATTCAGATTTATGTTCTCTCGCTTGTGACTCCCGAAATTGGTGCCGAGCTTAAAGCTCAACAATATTTTGGCCTGATTACGACCACATCATTGGCTGCCTCATTTGTGACTATTCCACTTGCACCGCTGGCGCTTGGGCGCTGGAAGGCGTCATCCTTACTTCTTGCCGGCACCTGGGTTACCGTAATTGGTGGGGTTACTAGCGCCCTTGCCCCCAATATCTGGGTTTTTGCTACTGGGCGTATCTTTTCAGGTCTAGCTGCTGGCTTGTTAGGGGCAGTGTCGCTGGCCGCTATCGTAAGGCATCTTGAAGCGCGGTGGCGCCAGATGGTGCTGGCTGGTTACTCTGCCATGTGGGTAATTTCTTCTCTTGTTGGCCCCCTGTATGCTGCCTTGATATCCGAGCTTCTCAGTTGGCGTTGGGCCCTTGTTCTTTACCTGCCGCTGCTTCTGCTGGCGCGAACGCTGGTTGCTGTGAGCCTCCGTGAACATTCTCAAGTTGTGGAGCACAGGGGCGAGTCTGCGGGGAGAACGCTCCTTCTTTCCCTTGCCCTCTTTACCTCTGTCCTTACTATTTCGCTCTCTAATGGATCCCAGCACAGTATCTGGTTGGCTCTTCCCTGCGGTGTTGCTGGTGCCTTATTTTTTGCACGTCTCTTGCTACCAGCGGGTGTTTTTTCTGCCAGAAGGGGCCGTCCTTCCGCTGTTCTCCTCAAGTTCTTGCTGACAGGTATCTACTTGGGTGCAGATTCCATTATTGCTGTGGCCATATCGGAGCGGTTTGATGATTCGGTTTCTCTGATCTCTGCTACTTTGATGTCCTCAGGGCTGGCATGGGCTGTTGTAGGCATGTTCACCGGCGCTAAACCTGCAACTGGTAGGTATTTTATCTGGCGGGGGAGTCTCGGTATTGCCTGTCTTTCAGCCGGCTTGATTGGTATTGGCTACCTTTTAGTGGTTCTCCCAACCGGAGCGGCTCTCATACTGACCTGCTGTTCTGGTATGACAGGCCTAGGCATAGGGCTTATCTATCTGGATGTCATGAATGCTTTATTTGAGAAGCCTCCCCGTGCTGATGGTCTTAAGGACGCTGAGCTTGCCACTGCCTCTGTACTGAGTGAGTCAATTGCATCGACTGTCTGCGCTGCTGTGCTGGCATCTGTAGTGTCAAAGCTTGTTATATCCGGGGCTGAGGCTGAAATAGGTTGGTTGTTTATTGCCTTAGGCGCAGTTGCCCCCCTACTACTGGTTCCGCTTAGAAGGACTGTTGACCTCAGGTAGTTATAGGAAAGTGGGTGTAGGTTTTGGGGCGACCGGTCTTTTGAGCGAAAGCCAGCTGTACGATAGCACCAGAAGATTCGCAAGGGGCATCTTTAGCTCTGGGTCACCGGCCAGTTGTGCTTGGTGCGAGTTCACTCCAAAACTGAGAAGATGTTAGAGAATGTATGTGACTTACTTCGGAACCAATACTCTTATTCTTGTGGCGGGCTGCCTAGGCTGAAGCTTTCGTTGAGTAGGGCATAAGAGTCTTGGGCAGTGGTGATTGTTGTGCCTGGATGTATCGCATAAAAACATAACCATCTCACTTACCGTTAGGCCAGCTAGACGAAAAGGAGGAGTCCTCTCTTGTTGGAACCACCGCAGGGCTGGGGTCCCGCCTTACATGAGTATCTGGGGATTGAGCTTTGGCGTATTCCTATCGTGATGTTATCCGCAGTGGGTATCTACTTAACCTTTTTGGTGCTTGTCCGCATCTTTGGGGTGCGGGTTCTTAGTGGTTGGAACGGCTTTGATGCGGTCATCATCATTATGTTTGGTGCTGTTGCTGGTCGTGTCATCATTGGTCACCCTCCCACTCTTGCTTCGGGCATGGTGGGCCTTGGAACGCTCATGCTCTTAGAGATTATCTTTGGGGCAGTGCAGTCGGTGACCGGTATCCGCCACCTCAACCATAAGCCACGCGTCATCATGGCCCACGGTAAGTTTGTGGTGCGCAACCTCAAGCGCTCGCATTTGGCGCCGGCAGAGATTTATGCAGCCCTGCGTAAAGCTGGTATTTCTCAGTTTGATCAGGTTCAGTGCGTCATTTTAGAGGTGACCGGTCACCTCAGTATCGTACGTGAAGGTGAGGATATTGACCCTAAGCTGCTACGCGGTGTTATCGGCGCTGAAAAGGTTCTCACCGGTAGAGCTGGCTCTACCACAGAGTGAGTGGGCTGGAATCAAGAGTAGAGTTTGCTCCACTGTTTAGTGCTGTCTGTTCATCAAGAATAGAAGTATGACAAACATTTCTCATACTCAGCGCAAGGAACCATCCGTCAGGAGCCTGTGGCGGCGTATGGCTAGCCCTTTTTACGTGTTTTCCGCAGGCCCTTGGCTTGCTTTGGCTACTCTCTTGGCCCAGGGTCTGATGTCCACGGTGGTTCTTAGCCTCATCGCTTCCGTGATCGGGATTGCGCTTCTGCCTTTTGCGGCTATTGGGTTTGGTCTCTATGAGCGGTGGCGTTTGAAGGTCAGCGGATACGGCCAGATTCGAGACGGCCATGTGAGCTATCCCGGTGAGAACTTCTTTGACGGTTTACTTTTCCGCCTAAAAGAGGTAGCGACCTGGCGTGAGGTTGGCTCGCTTGCCCTGACTGTTGTGGGCGGACTGCTAGCCTTAGCGGTCCTCTCTTTGCAGGCAACTATCCTCAGAGGATGTATCAGTGCCGCTATTTATTTACAGAGCGGGCATTATCTTTACTTGGTTGCGCGGGGGACCTATATCAACGTCTACACCTGGGGTGAGTACGACTACAACCGTGAGCAAGGAACATTTACTGATAGTGATGTCACCCGAATCTACCCTCAGAACTGGTGGTACCTGCTTGTTATAGTTCTTGTTTCCCTCATCATCTTTGCCTATCTGAACGGTCTTTTAGCGGCGGCCGGTGCCAGCCTCTCCAAACTGATTCTTTCCCCTCGCCCCGAGGAGCAACAAAAACAGCTTGCCCAGCTTGCAGCTTCCCGCACCAAGATCGTTGACGCTTTTGAAAGTGAGCGCCGCCGGATTGAACGGAACCTACACGATGGTGTTCAGCAGGAGCTGGTGAATCTTAACCTGCGTCTGGGTCTGGCGGAGATGGAGGCTAAGGGCCTTGCCGATAGCATCCAGGACGAGCGGGCTAGCAGGCTGTTTGAGCACGTCATCGAAGCCCGAGCTCAGCTTGCCCACGCTCAGAACACCTTGCGCGATACGGTGCGGGGAATCTACCCACCGGTGCTTGAGGACTACGGGTTGAAAGCGGCCCTGGAAGAGCTGGCCCGCCACACCCTCATTCCGGTTCACCTGACCTATGACGCTCCGGAGCGTCTACCCCAGCAGATTGAGCGGGCCGCCTACTACACGGTGACCGAGGCTGTCACGAACACTCTCAAGCACGCACAGGCACAGCGTATCTCGATAACGGTTGCGGTGGTTGAGAACCTGCTTGTGCTCAGTCTAGAAGATGACGGCATAGGAGGAGCTAACCTGGATGGTGGCACCGGCCTGGCTGGTCTGGTAGAACGGGCAGCGGCTCTGGGCGGACATGCTCAGCTTGATTCGCCGCAGGGTGGGCCTACCCGGCTGACGGTCAGTTTGCCGCTGGCCTGCCTAGGGTCCTGATTGAGCAAAGAACCGGTGGGTAGATTATTTACCTGCCGGTTCTTGGGCAGTAGAAAGTAGCCGGGGTCTGTACCCTGGGAATGAGACACCGTTGAAAGGCCGCTCATGCGTATTATCCTTGCCGAAGATTCTGCTCTGCTCCGTCAGGGGCTGGCGATGGTTCTGGGCGCTATGGGTCATACCGTTATTGCAGAGGTTGAGGACGCTCCGTCTTTACTGGCCGCCGTCCATGCGGCACAGACCGGTGAGGGGGTCGATATCGTGATTACCGACGTGCGTATGCCCCCAACCCACACGTCCGATGGATTGAAAGCTGCCTTGGAACTTCGTGAGGCTTACCCTGGTTTGCCAATTGTGGTGTTATCGCAGTACATCACGACAGCCTATGCGCGGGAACTTTTTGCGCGTTCGGCGGCGGGGCTTGGTTATGTTCTCAAAGATCGGGTGGGTGATATTGAGGAGTTCGCTCAGACGCTCACCACCGTGACCAACGGGGGCACCGTCATTGATCCCGATGTGGTGCAACACCTTTTGGGTGCGGGAACTCCACCGGTGTCACCAGAAAGTGGCGGGGTGCTGGCAGCTTCTGCATCTTTGCCTGCCAGGACTGATGGGAAGCTGGCTCGCCTGTCCCCCAGGGAGTTAGAGATTCTGAGGCTCATGGCTCGGGGTTACTCCAACGCAGAGATTGAGCAGGAGCTTTATATTTCGGCAGCTACCGTTGCTAAGCATGTGGGTAACATTTTTGACAAGCTTGGCCTTCCCGCTGATACCGGTAATCGGCGGGTCCGGGCCGTCCTCGCTTTCTTAGACATTTAGTCGTTAATCATCGCTTCTGCCAGTATCTCTAGGCCCCGGTGGGCTTGCTCGGTGCTGGGGGAGAGGTTAGAGATCATAATTTCATCGGCCTGGACCATATTGGCAAAGCGGGTGAGGTAGTCCTTGATGTCGGGTGCTGTGCCAAGTGCGGTGTAGCGGAGCATATCCAGAATCTGCTGGCCCTGGCTTGATTCTACGAGCAGGTCGAGTTCTTCATCGGTCATATCGCGGTCATCGAGGCGCATCATTGATTTGACGCGCTGGCGGTGGGCGATAACCTGCTGGGCTTTGGCTTCTTGCATACTGTCCGCTGCAATGACGTTAGCTGCGGCAATAACGTAGGGCTCCTGGAGCTGCTCTGAGGGAGCGAAGCGATCGCGGTAGACCTTGATGGCCTGTTCAAGCTGGGTGGGTGCAAAGTGTGAGGCAAAGGCGTAGGGCAGACCTAAAGAGCCCGCTAGAGAGGCACCGAAGAGTGAGGACCCCAGGATGTAGAGGGGAACGTTGGTACCTGCGCCAGGGGTTGCATGTACTTCTGGGACCAGTGTCTTACCGGTGAGGTAGCCCTGGAGTTCTTGGACATCCTGGGGGAACCGTTCGGCATCTCGTGGGTCGCGGCCTAGCGCACGGAGGGTGCGCATATCGGTTCCGGGTGCGCGTCCCAGACCCAGGTCTATGCGGTCGGGGTACATTTCTGCCAGCGTGCCGAACTGTTCGGCAACGGTGAGCGGGGAGTGGTTGGGGAGCATTACCCCGCCCGCGCCCAGCCTAATTTTCTGGGTGTGGGCGCCAACATGGGCAATAAGAACTGCGGGAGCAGATGAAGCGATGCGCTTCATATTGTGGTGTTCTGCGTACCAGATGCGGTCGTAGCCTAGTTTTTCTGCCTGCTGGGCTAGGGCCACAGACCTTTTGAAGCTATTTGAGGGGCCTTCCCCAGGGAAGATGAGCGCGAAGTCAAGTAATGAGAGTGCTGGCATTGGTTTTCCTTGCTCAGGGTGATGCTCTTGTCTAGGTCCTACAACGTGCGGAGGTTTGCTTGTATTCCCTACCGTGCCGATAGTGGAGTTGAATATCCAGGTAATGAGTAAAGCTGAGGGCCGTTGAGGGGCAAAACGGGGAGAGCGGTAGGAAATTTTGGTGGACTAGGTCATAGATATATACCATAGACCTGCCTCACAGATAGCTTTTGACTAGGTGAAACATCATTGCAGAGAGAGGTTGGGGGTGGGGAAAAGCCCCTTTTGGGCTCCTTTGAGCCCGTCCTCTCCTCTTTTTCGAT
>NZ_JBLXXR010000034.1:0-12154 GCF_048513535.1 Rothia sp. CCM 9416
AGCCTGGCCAAAGGTGGCCGCCTGCTGGTCACCCAGAATACCGGAGATGGGGGTGCCGTTGAGCAAGCCCTGGGCCCGGCCGTAGCCGTAAATTTCCGAGGATGACTTAATCTCAGGGAGCATGCTCAGGGGGATCCCCATATCTGCTGCGATGGATTCGTCCCACTCTAGGGTGCGGATGTTCATGAGCAGGGTGCGTGAAGCATTGGTGACATCGGTTACGTGCACGCCACCATCCACACCGCCCGTTAGGTTCCAGAGAACCCAGGTGTCGGTATTACCAAAAAGCAGGTCTCCTGCCTCAGCCTTTTGGCGGGCACCTTCGACGTTGTCAAGGATCCATTTGATCTTGGGGCCGGAGAAGTAGGTGGCCAGATTCAGGCCCACGATGTCGTGGTACTTGCCGGGGCCAGCTTCACCACCGAGTTCATCACAGATTTTCTGGGTGCGGGTGTCCTGCCAGACAATAGCGTTATAGACCGGCTTACCGGTGGTCTTATCCCAGACCACAGCGGTCTCGCGCTGGTTAGTGATGCCTACCGCAGCGATTTCGTGATGGTTGACCTCAGCTTTGCTCATGGCCTCGCCCACGGCTTTGCGGACGTTCTCCCAGATTTCCATGGGGTTGTGCTCTACCCAGCCGGCCTTGGGGAAGATCTGTTCGTGCTCGTGCTGACCGACGCTCTTAATTTCACCCTTCTTGGTGAAAAGAATGGCGCGGGAGCTGGTAGTTCCCTGGTCGATGGAAAGGATGTATTTCTTGCGTTCTGGAAGCTGTGACATAGTCCAACCTTTTCTGTGAGGGTAAACCCCTCTTTAGGCTTACCGGGTGTATAGGGGTGGTTTTAGAGAGCCAGGATGGCGGGGATAATCAGGGCCGCTAGGCTAGCGCCAAGGAGGGGGCCAACAACAGGAACCCAGGAGTAGGCCCAGTCGCTAGAGTCCTTAGCCTTGATAGGCATCAGGGCATGGGCTATACGGGGGGCTAAATCACGGGCGGGGTTGATAGCGTAGCCGGTGGGGGTACCCAGGGACAGGCCAATAGCCACAACGATCAGGGCAACAGCCAAAGGCCCCAGACCCGAGGGAGTGCGACCGGAGGCCACTACGAAACCCACCAAGACAAAGGTGCCGACGGCTTCGGTTAGCAGGTTCCAGCCGTAGGAACGGATGGCAGGTGCAGTGCAGAAAATCCCCCGGGTGGTTCCCGGCTCAGCCTCATCAAAGTGCTTCTTGTAGACCAGGTAAGCACCCCAGGCACCCAGGAAAGCACCAATCATTTGGCCAGCCACATAAACAAGTAGCGCGCTCATGGAGGGAGCGATTCCGGGGGCAAAATCATTACCCGCCACGAGTTGGCCCAGAGTGACCGCCGGGTTTAGGTGGGCCCCAGAAGGCGCCCCAATGTAGACCGCCGCAAAGACAGCAAACCCCCAACCAAAGGCAATAGTCAGCCAGTCTGTGTTCTTGGCCGCAGACTTGGGTAGGGTGACCGCCGCGCAGACTCCAGCGCCCATCAAAATGAGGGTGGCGGTTCCTAAAATCTCCGAAAAGAAGGCGCCTAACAAAGTGGCGTTACCCTCTGCGGTCACCAGGGCGCTGGCCTGGGCAGTAGCCTGGACAGTGGCCTCAGCGCCAGCTACCAGTAATGAGCTCATCATTGACCTCTTTCACGTCATTGTGGTGGGTGCAACCCCGGAGGGCTGCACCCATGATTGGATATAAATAGGTGGTTTAGCTCAAGCCAAAAGCTAGTGAGCTTGTTCAACCGCTTGGCGAGGAGCCACCGGGGTCGCCCCCAGAACTTCTGCGGCTGCCTCAGAATCTGTGGTCAGTTGCTGGGCGGCGGCAATAGCCTGGACCCGCTCACCATAGAGCTTTTTCTCCTGCTGGCAGGTCTGCTCGTCCCAGCCCAGCTCCTGCGCCATAATCTCGATAATTTCATCGGCGGCTGACAGGCCCCGGTCCTTTGCCTCCAGATCCAGGCGGATACGGCGGACCAGGACGTCCTCAAGGTGCAGGGCACCTTCGGCCCGCACCGCCTGGAGCACATCGGCCCGCAGGAACTGGGGGGCTTCAGCCAGGGGAGTGCCCCAGGACGAATCCTGCTCAATGAGGGCAATAATATCTGCTAGCTCAGATCCATAGCGCTCCAGCAGGTGCTCTACGCGGTCGGCACCCCAACCGTTCTCGCCTGCCAAAGCCTCTGACCGGGAGGCAAGAGCCTCATAGCCCTCGGCACCGACCAGCTTAATGTTTTCGGTCACCGATGGCAGGTTCTTGGCACGACGCCCTAGAGCAAAGTCCACCGCGTCCTGAGCCATGACCCGGTAGGTGGTCAGCTTACCACCGGCGATTGCGCTCATGCCGGGGGCAATTTCCATGACGGTGTGCTCACGGGAGACCTTGGTAGAAGCGGCCGCCTCGCCCTTCTTGGCAACCGGCTGTAGCAGGGGGCGCAGGCCCGCGTAGGTGCTGATGATGTCGTCCTCGGTCAGCTCATCTGCAATCAGCTTGTTGGCTTGATCTAGCACATAGCGGATATCGGCCTTGGTTGCCACGGGGCGCTCGCGGTCCTCGGTGTAGGGGGTATCGGTGGTGCCGATAATCCAGTAGCGCTGCCAGGGAATGATAAACAGTACAGACTTCTCGGTCTTGGTGAAGATGCCGCTACTGGCCTTGATGCGCTCACGGGGAACAATAATGTGAACGCCCTTAGAGGCTAGGACTTCCAAGCCCTTGTTTGAGGTGGCCATAGATTCGGTTTCTTCGGTCCACACGCCGGTGGCGTTAATAATGTGGCCTGCACGCACGGTCTTTTCCTGGCCGGTCTCTAGGTCGACAATCTGGGCACCGGTAACACGGCCCGAGGCGTCTTTCTCAATGGCAGTTACCTGTGTGCGGGAAGCGGCCAGAGCGCCGTAGCCTGCGGCGGTGCGAACCAGGTCGATGACCAGGCGGGCATCATCAACCCGGGCATCGTAGAACTGGATAGCGCCGCTAAAGGCTGAGTCCTTGATGCCGGGGAAAACCCTCTTGGTTCCTTCCTTGCTGAAGTGACGCTGGGCCGGTACAGCGCGGTGGCCACCGGCCCCTAGGAAGGCCATGGTGTCGTACATGCCGATGCCCACAGCCGAGTATGCTCGTTCCACTACCGGCATTTTAAGGGGCCAGAGGAAGGGTTGAGCCTTGACCAGGTGGGGGGCGGTGCGCTCCAGGAGCAGGCCGCGCTCTTTGAGAGCTTCGGCTACCAGCTTGAAGTCTAGGTTGTAGAGGTAGCGCAGGCCACCGTGAACCAGTTTGGAGGACCAGGCGCTGGTTCCAGCAGCCCAGTCGCCAGCTTCGACAATGGCGGTGCGAAGCCCGCGGGTTGCTGCGTCCAGGGCGATACCTGCGCCTGTCACGCCCCCGCCAATGACGAGGATATCGACCCCGGTCTCATCGGTCATGGCGTCGAGGGCCTGGCTACGGGACTGAGCGCTGAGCTGGGATTGGGTGGTGAAGGTGGCTGTCATGAGGTTTTCCTTTGACGATGGTGCCGGTAAAAGTGTCTAAGACCATTTGAGCGCCCAAGGTTGCCCAGAAGCCAGCAAGCTGAACAAAATTTCATTTAGAATAAAAAGATGGTGAACAAAAGTGAAAATCTGCTGGTTGAAGCAGCCCAGCTTTACTACGGCGAACAGCAGACCATGGCGGCTATAGCCAGCCGCCTAGGGGTGTCCCGGCCCACGGTGTCCCGTCTGCTTAAAGCCGCCCGGGACACCGGGGTGGTGACCATCCACATCAAGGAACAGCCCCACCGGGGGCACCCGCTGGAACGACGCCTAGCGGACCTCTACCGGGTGCGGGTTCAGGTGGTGCGCCCACCCGATCACGCCACCGAACAGGTCAGGATGCGCCGAGTGGCTATCGCTACCGCCCAGCTGGTGGACTCTCTCATGGTTGCGGGCACCACCTTGGGGGTGGCCTGGGGTTCTACCGTGACGGAGGTAGCCCAGTACCTACCCAAACGTCATCTAGAGGGCGTGACCGTTGTCCAGCTCAACGGGGCAGGTAACGCCAGCCACACCGGCATCCCCTATTCCGGCGCCATTTTGGGGCAGGTTTCAGCGGCCTACGGGGCGCAGATGGTTCACTTCCCGGTCCCGGCCTTCTTTGATTTTGCCGACACCAAGGCCGCCATGTGGCGCGAGCGCAGTATTCGCGGCGTGCTGGCCGTTCAACGTAAGGCGGATGTGGCACTTTTTGGGGTGGGTGCCTTTGGCGGGGCCATTCCCTCCCACGTCTACGCCGGCCGTTACTTTGACACCCAGCAATTAGCGGACCTGCGGGCTCAGGGGATTGTGGGGGACGTGTGTACCGTGATGGTGCGTCAGGACGGCACCTGGGCCGACCTTGACGTCAACCGGCGGGCAAGCGGCCCGACCCCGGCCGAGCTGGCAAAAATCGGGCGCAGGGTCTGCGCCGCGGCCGGCAAACACCGGGCCGCCGCCCTGCGTGGGGCACTGACCACCGGGGCTATCACCGATCTGGTGGTAGATGTGGAACTGGCGGAGCAGCTGCTCTAGGTGTTTGCCGACAGGATATTCTATGGAACTTAGCCTCTTGAAGGCTTACTCCCATCGCTCCAGGTAATCGATGACCTGAGGCGCATCTTTCGAAAGTTGCCCCCAAGTAAGAACACCCTCATTTTGTAGTCGTCCTACTAGAACGATGTAGTTGACTTTAAGCTCCTCTGCTTTCTGATAGGCCCACTCATATGAGATGTGGCTGGAATCAGCAGGAACGGGCACCGTCTTACCCGCAAAAATAAGTTCTTCTGCGAGCTTATCTGCGGCATCTTCACGTTGCTCGATTTTGCCCGCAGAAGTTTTATCACCGTGAAGAATGGGGGCGGCCTCAAGAGAAATATCTCCGTTGAGTACATGGGCAATCTCGTGCATGAGGGTGAAAAGGACCTTGTCGAGCCTCTTACCGCTCCCGGAAATCCCAATAATTGGTGTGTTTTCTATCTGAAAACTGACTCCGCTCATTTTGGTTCCGGGCAGTAGCTCTGAGTAGACCAGGCAAACGCCTGCACCTGCCAGAAGCTCGGAAAGCGCGGCGAAACCCTCTGGGTCCATGGTGAGTGAGGGGATGCGGTTGGCAACTACTCGTAGCTTGCTAGCGTCATACTGAGGCAAGCCGTCGATACGGCACGTTGCTTTCTTGGCAACGTTGTGAATCCACTGTTTTTGTGTTCCTGTGAAACTGTCCGTGGGGGACTGCTTGCGGGCGGCAAGAGCGAGGTCACTTTGAAGGACGCCCACAAAGGCTTCGGCACCCTGAGTGCTAATAAAGCGCTCAGGAGTCACATCGAGAGTGCTTTCGCTGGGCTCGGGCGCTTCACCTGGAATCGGCGGGGCTTCTTGAATGGTAGTTGATATCCAGTTCTCGCCAAATGCTTCGAAGCGGCCGTTATCGAGGACAGCCTCAAAGTGTACAAGAGCCTGAACCGCATGTGCATAAGACATTGCGGTGGAAAGGGTGGGACTTGAATCAAGGGATTCAAACCTAGAAATAGCCTGTTGGGAGACACCAAGCTTCTCCGCAACGTCCTGCTGGGTTAATCCTGCCTCTTTGCGGAGGCTAATGAGTTGAGCAAGAAAGTCCCGTTCTTGGCGTGCGAGGTAGTTTGCGCGCTGGCGGGATGGGGAAGGTTGGCGTTTCCTACGCTGTGTAGTAAATCGTGCCATGGGAAAATCCTAACAGCTATACAACTAATAAGTTGTATTGTGTGTTTGAGTTCATCTTACACCGCTGAATCTGGATGGAGCTAGCCGTATAGCAAATCTTCAATGAGATCGAGCGGGTGTAACGGTTCAGAGCCATCTGCCGCTAGCCCCCACATAGATTTGCAGCCTAAATTGAAACGCATGACGGCCTGTTGCATTTGCTCCGTTTGTAGCTCTGAGATTTGTTGCTTGGTGAACCCATCTACTTTCTTGAAATGGGCATGACTGGTGACAAGCAGATTTTCTACATCTGATTCAGTAGGTTCTGCGTGGTACTGGCGAAACAGCTTCTCAGGGTAGCCGAAGTCGTTGAATGTCCAACGTAACTCGTAGAAATCCTGCCCTTGATCAATTGCTTTGATCGGTTCGCCGGGGTCCCTGGGGTTGAGAGTGCCTTGGGAAGCATCTTCGAAGAGTACTTCAAACTGACCGAGCGCGCGTTCTTGGGCTTTCTGGGGGAGCTCTTTGAGCCAGGCTACTATTTCTAGAATTGCCGGGTGCTTGTCATACCAGTAGGTATGCCAGATAAGAGGGCCATCGCTTAACGGGGTACAGCAACGAGACCGCGCGGCCCTGGCATATTCCTGAGCCTTGGGGTGATGGTAGACTGAACCGGAAGACATGGGTGGTGGAGCAGGCTTTGGGGCAGGCAAGAGTGCTCTCCTCTCATGGGACAACGGCTATTTGGACATTGTTGTTAGTTTAGAGCATCGGGCTAACACTTTAAGGAGTTTTTAGACCACGGTGAGCTGAGCCCCGTCGTCCTGGCCGGTTGCCTGGTCGCGCAGGCGCTCGTAGAGGCCCAGATCCAACATGAGGCTCATGAACTTATCAGCCGGCATTTTACGAACAAAGTCCAGGAGCTCGTTGGTGTCGGAGCCATAGGACCAGAGCATAGTGGCTAGGCCATTGCGGGCCTTCTTGGAATGGGCGAAGTCGTCCTTGGTGTTAGCGGCGGCGCTCTGGCGCAGGCCCTCGTCCCTGGATGCCTCAGCTACAAAGGTCGTGGCGAAAGCAACCTGGTACTCGTCCGAGAGGCTCAAGCCCTTAAAGTAATCATTGACCAGGTCAATCAAGGCTGACCTAGATTTAAATCCTTACCCCTTAATAAAAGAGCTCAAAGCTAAGATTAGCCATATTGAATATTGTTTTCACGAAGCCTTTCCTTTATTTCTGAGTATTTTACTATTCGGATATTTTTCAGGTCAATCTTTTGGTCATTAAATATTTCTAGTCTTGTTTTAGGTGTTTGCTTACTTTTAAATGATTCTTCGGTAAATATTTCTTCAATATTTTTATTTCCTTTAATTAATTCTCTGGCTTGTTCTTTAGATATGACCCTGGCGGCAATTTTAGGACTGATCTTTGTGTTGACAACAAGCCTACCAGCCGCTCTTGCAGATTTTTTGGCATTATCCTCATTTTTGCTATCCTTGATAGTGGCTGCAAGCACCTGGAACGTAATGAGCTCGTTATCTTGAAGGAGTCTGACAATAATATCAACGTTATTTGTATTTGTAAAATCATCCTTTATTATATGAGGATTGTTGACTTGTATTCCTCTCTGTTTATGTAAAATATCATTTTTTATCTTATATTCAATATTATGATTTATGAGGTATTCTTCCAGATTTTCAAATGGAGTCTTGGGTTCCGTGTTGGCCGTGTTTTGGCAACCGGCTAGAAGGCATGCAAAGGGGTGAGAAATCCTTTCAAAGTTTTCCTTGAAATTTTCTTTATTTGAGGAATCGTGGATTATATTTTTCGCGTCACTAAGACTTAGTAGTCTTAGGGAAATATTGGAGGGTGTGCTGTGACGTGTGCAATTTGAATGCAGTGAAAGGGTGTGGGGATCCTTGGTTTTTATGTAGAATAGGTAAAATCCAACTGCGTCATAGTCTGAGCATGCTGAAGTTAATATATCAATTTGATTTCCATGATTTTTATTTTTATACGTTAATCCATCTTTTACTTCTTTTTTTAAATTGTCCAGATTTTTAATTCTTTTCGCCTGAATTAATATGTCGATTCTTGTGTTTGAATTAGGTGCTTTGAATACGGTAAAACCAAGATCCGCTCCGCTCTGTGAGCCTTCTTGTTGTTTTGAAAAAGAAAACATATTCCCATTAAATGGAAAAAAATCTGACTCTTCATCCCAGATGCATGAAGTTTCATCAGAATGCTCCCCGGGGCAGGGGGCTACTATTTTGTATGGGTAACCAATAATTTGACTCTTTAAAATATCGGTTAGTGTTTCCTCGCCCCATATTGGTGATGATTTGTGATCTAGCTGGAGCAATTTAAAGATGGTAAAATTGCCAAAATTCAATAAAGCGTTTATTATATTTTGAGGGTTAAAAATTGGATTGTTTTTCATTTTATTCTTGGAATTTTGATTTTAATAAATTATTGGGATGTTGTGTTTAGTGGTTTGTTTTAGGTGTTTGATATCTTCTTTATGGTTTGTTTGTTTGGTTTGTGCCCATAAAACACTTTTCTTGCAAAGATTAGGTCATGCGATTCAAGCTCGGCAACCGTATCCTCAAACTTGTACTTCTCAAAGATATCGCGCACATTCGCGGAGAACCTGTTGATATAGTCGCGCAGGTTAATGGCCAGGGTATCGGGGTCGTTCGTGATGGTTTTCAGGTTGTGGCGCGACAGGTTATAGAAACTATAGTGATGCCCTGCTTGGGCCGCGAGCATGGCCAACGGGACATCGTCGAGCTGGTAGCCCTCGGCTGCTTTCACAACGGCCTCTTTAGTCGGGGCTAGGGTGGCATCCAGTCGGAAGAGCACGGTAAAGGGCAGAATAATCTGGCCATACTGGTGTTGCTTATAGGTCCCGCGCAAGACATCGGCTACGTTCCAAATAAACTGAGAATGATTCAAAGACGACACAAGCTACCCTTCACAAACGGTCAGCCCCGGTCAGGGGCCTTACAGATAATTCTAAGGGAGCGGTGCCTTCTAGGGGGAGTCTCACCGCGGTTCAAAGGGATTCGCTTTCCCGTCAATCTTGAAGAAGCCGTAATACATTGAGTGAAAATCAGGTCATACCGTTCATGAAATTCAGGTAATAGAGTTTATGAAAATACGGTAATAGTGTTGTCTGACAAGTGATAATATCTAGTTATGAAATAACTTCCAAGATCGTTGGATCGGGAACTTGATGACCTTTTACCCCACCTTTCTGCTGTAGCTATTGATGGGCCGAAAGGTGTCGGTAAAACCGCCACCGCCCAACGTCGCGCAGATACTGTTCTATCTCTCGACCGGGCAAGTAATGTGGCCCTCTTAGAAAGCGACTTTGATTTTGATAGTTTTCGGGGTAAGAAGCTCCTGCTTGATGAGTGGCAGTACTACCCGAAGGCCTGGGACATGGTGCGCAGGGCAGTTGACCAGGGGGCACCTGCTGGGTCATTCCTGCTCACTGGCTCAGCTAGCCCCTACGATATGGCTGGAAGCCACAGCGGGGCCGGTCGGGTAGTTTCCCTGCGTATGCGCCCCATGGGGTTGCATGAGCGCGGCCAAACAACCCCAACCGTATTCCTTTCTGACCTGCTGGCAGGTGAAGCCGATATATCAACCTATCGGTCAGAGTATAAGCTGGCAGACTATATGGAAGCGATTGTCGCGAGCGAATTTCCCGGGTTGGCGGGGCTCAACCCCCGTGCCTTGCGTGCACAGCTGGAAGGGTACCTCATGCGTGTGATCGACCGTGATATCCCAGAACTTGGTGCCGAGGTTCGCCACCCCTTGGCGCTTAGAAAATGGCTGGCGGCATACGCGGCTGCTGAATCAACCACAACTGCATACTCAAAACTGCTTGACGCAACGACCGGTGGTGACGGAACACAGCCATCTGAAAAAACCACCCGCACCTATCGTGAGCATTTGGCTAAATTAAGGTTACTCGACCCGGTGCCCGGTTGGGTACCGGCCTTAAACGCTTTCACGCGCCTACAACAATCCCCCCCCAACACCATCTAGCAGACCCCGCGTTAGCGGCTCATCTTCTAGGGTTGGATGCCTCTGCTTTGCTCTCTGACCGGGGGAGCCACATGGCAGGCCCCCTTTTTGAATCATTAGTAACTCTCACGGTACGTGTTATAGCGCAGTCGCTGGAGGCCACAGTTTCTCACCTCAGGATAAATTCAGGTGCCAGAGAAATCGACCTCCTTGTAGAAGGGCGCGACGGGCAACTAGTTGCCATAGAAGTGAAATTGAAATCGGCTCCTACTGACCGGGACGTACGTCATCTTCTTTGGTTGAAGGAACAGCTGCCTCACCGCGTTGCAAGCCTGGTTGTTATTACCGCCGGCGACGTGGCCTACCGTCGCCCCGATGGCATGTATGTTATTCCGTTGGCTCTTCTAGGGTAAATACACCTGCCTCAGCCAGTAGGTTCCAGCCGCATAATACATTTCTGCTATATACAGTTGGTTTGCCGTGACCGCCTGTTCACTGGGGCCCTACGTTACGTCCTCCACCTGCCCTGTGGATAAAAACATGCTGACCGATTGCTGAGCGGGTAGGGTGTAACTATCCAAACATCACGTCAGGAGTACACGCATGCGCTTTTCTGGCTCATCTCTAGCCCCTTCCGCTCAGCCCTTGACCCGCTTAGGGGCCACGCTGGCAGTCTCAGCTCTTGCCCTGACCGGTTGCGGTGTGGGGGCCTCCGGTTCCCCGTCAGCTGACCGGTCAACGGCAAGGCCCGAGCCTAGCTCTAGTAGCTCAGCACCTTCCGGTGAAGCCGGTTTCTCCACAACAACAGGCTCCCCCTCAGCATCGGCTGGGGCCGCTGCGTCATCATCAGCCTCCGCTACAGCAGCAAGCTCAGAAGCTCTGTCCACCCAGAACAGGGTTCCAGCTATCGGGCTCAAATATGATGGGAGCTTTGATGACTACATGCCTGCCACAGAAGAAGCACCGGCCCAGAAGGTCCCCAGGCCCATTGAACCTGCGGGCATGAACGAGCACACCCAAGAGGGCTTCGTTAAATTCTTCGAATACTACATTGCTGAGCGTAACTACGCGATCACCAGCGGCGACACCGCCCGCTGGCGGGAACTGGTAACACCAGCGGGCAAGCCTAACCCCTCTCAGCAGGCTGAGCTCGACTTCCTGGACAAGGTCGATGCCGCCTACAAAAACGGCGGGTGGGTTGTGCGGGGCCACCGCAAGGCAGTGACCGACTTCTACCTTGTGGGCAAGGGCAATGAGTTTGGTGAGTATGTACTCAATACCTACCTGGTAGAAAACGGGACCGTGCTCCTGAACCCTGAGGCTAACCCTCCCCGGACCGAATGGGTTCCGGTCACGGAAGATCCCTACTTCTTTGGGCTGGCAGCTGACCATGAGGACGGGGCCTGGGTGCTGACCCTGCAGGCTATGGACTACTCAGATACCATGGCGGTGCCAGCAGATAAGTAAGACTGCCGGTTTCGTGAGGTCTTGAGCCCGTCTACCCCTTAGGCCCGTCTGCCCCTTAGGGTAGGCGGGCAACTGCGTCTTGGAGGGCTTCTTTGACCGCCTGGATTGCTGGCTGGTTGGAGCTTTCAGTGCGGGTTGCCATGAAGATTTTCCGGGAGGGCGCATGGGGCAGGGGTAGGGCTTTAACACCGTAAGCTTCCTCTAGTTCTTTGCCCTGGGCAGGTAGCGCAAAGCTGGGCATGATGGCTGCCGCCCCGGTTGCGGCCAGTTGCAGGTGGGCGTTGAGGTCATCAATCACGTAACGGATGTGCGGTTCAAAACCTGCCGCCCGGCACTGGTTAATACCCCAGATGCGGGAGGTGTTGTGCTCGCCTTCAAAAACCCAGGGGAGGGCGCTAGCATCGGCCAGCTTTTCCACGGGGCTGTCCTGAGCAACAACCAACTGCAAAGTGTCAAGGGCCAACAGGTCATAGGTGAGGTCCGGGTATTCGGGAATGTAGTGGTGGGGGTAGGACTCAGCAATGACCACATCGAACTCCCGGCTGCGGGTTAGCGACAGGCCGGTTTCCGGGTCAATCTGTACCACGTGCAGTTGTACCTGAGGCGCCTGGCGTGCCAGGTGCTCAAGCACACCGGTGAGCAGGGCGTGCGCGGCTGACTGAAAGATGGCCAGCTTGACCTGGCCGGTGGGCACACCATCCAGCAGCGTGATGCGGGTGCGGGCAGCATCCATCTCTCTGAGTATGTTCCGGGTACTATCGGCCAAGATGAGTGCTTCTGTGGTGAGTTCAACCCCCCTGCCGACCTTGCGGAGCAGGGGAGCGCCCACCTCTTTTTCCAGTGTGGTGATTTGCTGGGAGATGGCGGAGGAGGTCAGGTGCAGTGCTTTGGCTGCGGCGGCAAGGGTACCGCGTTCGTGGATTTCTAGCAGCATGGCAAGG
>NZ_JBLXXR010000035.1:0-11709 GCF_048513535.1 Rothia sp. CCM 9416
GTAACCAGTGAGCGCACCCAAACCGGTCGATGTGCCCCGCTCCCGCCGTTTCACCGAGTTCGTGCTGACGGCTCTTGCAGTTTTGCTCTGCCCTGCTGCCATGTACCTGGTTGATGCAGAAGCGGTGCTGGCCAATCGTATGTGGCTTCAGGCGCTTATTATCCAGGGTATTGGTGCCCTGATACTGCACACTGTGATGTACATTCGGGCTCGCTATGCTGACCCCTTTATCCTGCCTATTGCGGTTGCTCTCAACGGCCTGGGGTTAGCCATGATTTACCGCATTGACCTCACTACCCCGGCGAATGCTGGCTCAACTCAGCTCATGTGGACCGGCCTGGCCATGGTAGTTTCTGCCATCGTCCTGTTTTTCCTGCGGGACCATAGGGTACTCCGCAAGGTCACCTATATCTCTCTCACGGTATCTTTGGTCTTGCTCATCCTTCCCTTGCTGCCACTTATTGGAACCGAGATTAACGGCGCCCGTATTTGGATCTCGGTCGGTGGGCGTACCTTCCAGCCCGGCGAAATCGCTAAAATTACGCTGGCTATATTCTTCGCCGGTTATCTCTCAGCCCACCGGGATCTCATCATGCTGGCGGGTAAGAAGATTGGGCCAGTGCGCCTACCCCGCTTCAAAGATATGGCACCCATGATGATAGCCTGGCTTGTTTCTTTGGGTGTTCTGGTCTTCCAGCGTGATTTGGGTTCCGCTATCCTCTTCTTCGGCATCTTCTTGGCTATGCTCTTCCTAGCCACCGGACGCCTAACCTGGGTTGCGCTGGGGTTGCTCTTCGTAGCGGCAGGTGGCTTCCTAGCCTATACCTACATCTCCCACGTCTACTACCGAATTAACTCCTGGGTTCATGCCTTTGACCCCGAGATTTATAACCAGCCGCTGGGCGGTTCCGGGCAGATCGTCCAGGGCCTGTTCGGGCTGGCCTCGGGTGGCCTCTTTGGGCGGGGCTGGGGCAATGGGCGCCCTGATCTGGTCTCCTATTCCAACTCAGACATGATTATCACAGCGTTGGGTGAGGAGCTGGGTCTCCTGGGTCTGGGCGCTATTCTCATGCTTTTCTTGTTGCTGGTCTCTCGCGGCTTTCGCGCAGCCTTGGGAACGCGTGATGCTTTCGGTAAGCTGCTGGCCTCTGGTTTCTCAGCACTCATCGTTATTCAGCTTTTTGTCGTCATCGGCGGTGTGACCCGCCTGATTCCGCTGACCGGCCTGACGACACCTTTCATGTCAGCCGGCGGCTCCTCCCTTCTCTCTAACTGGGTTATTGTCGCTATTTTGCTAGCTATTTCCCATACTGCTCGCGCCCCCCATGTGGTCGAGGCCTTCGACGAAGCAGATAGCATCAACTACGACGGTCGTGAAGCTGAAGGGGCTACCGCCGTCATATCTCGTATCTCTGAAAGCAACCGGGCAGGAGGTTCTCGCGGTGAATAAAGCAATCCGTAGGGCCTGGATAGCCGCCTCGTGTGTCTTTGTACTTCTCTTAGGCACTTTGACCTACATCCAGTTCTTTGACGCCAAGAGTTTGCAGGCCAACGCCTGGAACTCCCGTACCCTCTACGAAAGTTACGGCTCGCAGCGTGGTTCTATCGTGGTGAACGGTGTCGATATCGCTTCATCGGTTGAGTCGAATGATGGCTACGCTTTCCAGCGTACCTACTCTGCCCCTGAGCTTTACGCCGGAATCACTGGGTACTATTCCTCGATCTATGGGGCGACCGGCCTTGAATCAGCAATGAACGAGCAGCTCTCAGGTAACTCCGATGCCCAGTTCTACGATCGTCTAGCCCAGATGTTTACCGGGGGATCTTCCCAGGGGGCAAGTGTTGAGCTTACTATCGACCCGGAACTTCAGCAGTTGGCCTATACCCTCTTGGACGGTCATAAAGGTGCAATCGTGGCTCTGAACCCCAAGACCGGTGAAATTCTGGCTATGGTGTCAACTCCCTCCTATGACCCCAATGCTCTTTCCTCCCATAATTCTGAGTCGGTGCTGGCCCAGTACGCGACCTTAAATGAGGACTCCAACCACCCGCTCTATAACCGAGCTATTGCCGGTGATACCTACGCGCCCGGTTCTACCTTCAAAATTATTGATGCTGTAGCCGCCCTGGAGTCGGGTAAATACGATGCAAATTCTGTGATTGATAACCCCCAGAACCTCACCCTGCCCAATACCAACGTCACTCTGCCTAACTATGTAGGTGGTCAGTGCTCAACCCAAACCACTGCCACTATAGAGTGGGCGTTAGCACAGTCCTGCAACACTCCTTTTGCGCAGATTGCTATGGACCTGGGTGAGGATACAATCGCGCAGACAGCTAAGAACTTTGGGTACGGCCAAGACCTACGGATTCCCTTGCCTGTTTCCCAGTCTGTCTTCCCCACCAACATGGAGAAAAGCCAGCTAGCACAGGCGGCAATTGGACAGTACGATGTGAAGACCACCCCTTTGCAGGTTGCCATGATGAGTGCCGCGATTGCTAATGACGGTGTGCAAATGAAACCTAACCTGATTCGGTCGGTTAAATCCCACAACCTGAGTTCGCTCTACGAGTTCTCCGCTGAGGAGCTAAAAAGATCGACTTCAGCGGATGTCGCCAACCAGGTTACCGATTGGATGGTTAACGATATTGATAACGGTATCGCCTCGGCGGCTTCCGTGAACGGTGTCAAGGTTGCGGGTAAAACGGGAACTGCTGAGATCGGTGATAGCGGCTTAAATAATTCCTGGTTCACGGGTTTCGCGCCGGCGGACGACCCGCAGGTCGCTATCGCGGTAGTCTATGAAGGTGTAGACGTCACAATAGGGGCGCAGCTTGCTGCTCCCGCAGGTAAACAACTTTTTGAGGCGGTGTTAAAGAAGTGAGGCCTTCGGTAGATGTGACTCTCGGTGGTCGCTACACCCTGACTGAGCGTATCGCTATTGGCGGTATGGGCGAGGTCTGGAAGGCGCGCGATAAGGTTCTAGGCCGCACCGTCGCCGTTAAAATTCTGAAAGAGGAATATACTGGCGATCCCGGTTTCCTAGAGCGGTTCCGTGCCGAGGCGCGCCACACCGCCCTGCTCAATCACCCCGGTGTCGCTAACGTCTTTGACTACGGCGAAGAAGACGGCTCTGCCTACCTGGTCATGGAACTGGTGCCGGGCGAACCGCTTTCTAACATTATTGAGCGCGATAAGCAGCTCCCGGCTGACCGTATCCTCAACATCATGGCGCAGACTGCCCGCGCTCTGGCCGCAGCCCACGCGCAGGGCTTGGTTCACCGTGACGTCAAACCGGGCAACCTGATTATCACCCCCGATGAGCGTGTTAAGGTTACCGACTTCGGTATTGCCCGACTGGCTGATCAGGTACCTCTGACCGCAACCGGCCAGGTTATGGGCACCGCCCAGTACCTCGCTCCTGAGCAGGCTACCGGCCAGCAGGCTACGCAGTCTTCCGATATGTACTCCCTGGGTATTATCGGCTACGAGTGCTTGGCGGGCCGTCGCCCCTTTACTGGCGAGTCACAGATTGCTATTGCTCTTGCCCAGGTAAACGATCCTCCGCCACCGCTACCGCAGGACGTACCTGCACCAGCGGCAGCACTGATTATGTGCCTGCTCTCTAAGGACCCTGCCGACCGCCCTGAAACCGCCACCGCTCTGGCCTCAGCCATTGATGCGATTAGACGGCGGGATATTCCTGCGGCTGTTAAGGCTGTACCGCCCCTAGGGCATTTCCTCCCTCAGGGTGCTGATACTCAAGCAACACAGGTGATGACTGCACCCACGAGTGTCACCTCCGCGGCGGCACGGTTTGGTTCTGGTGTCCGCTATGAGCCTGAGCCCACAACGGCCCGTGTTCCCAGTGCCGCCCCCCTGCCACCCGGTGGCTACCCGCCGCGGGCTGTGGAGCAGAAGAAAAAGAACCCCTGGGGTTGGGTCTCCTTGGTTTTGGCCTTACTGCTCATTGCGGGCGTTGTCTGGTTTGTGGTCTTTAACAACAGCCAGCCTCAGGTGACCGATACCCCCAAGCCAACGGCGTCGGGAACGGTGTCTACGGTAAGCGCTTCGCCTACCCCCGGTACCGAAACAACGACTCAGCAAGACACCCGCGTTGAAATCACTTCTGCTGACTTTGAAGGCCGTGCCCTCGATGAGGTAGTCAACCAGCTGGCAGGAATGGGGTTCTCCACACGGACCACAGGTGTTACCTCCGACGCTGCGGTTGATACTGTACTCTCGGTATCACCAACCGGTAGTGTGAAAGTGGGCGAAACCATCACCGTTCAGTACTCTACAGGGCCCAAATCTGTGACCCTACCCAGTAATCTGGAGGGTACAAACTCGGAAGATGCAATCGCGGCGATTACCACCCTGGGTGTCAATGTTCAGATTCACTTTGAAGAGAGCAGTAGCGCCCAGGAAGGTACCGTGCTGCGCACTTCCCCCACCTCAAGCTCACGCGTTGAGGTCGGCAGCAGTGTTGATGTCTATGTGGCTAAGGCCCCGGCCAGCACCACAGCTTCCCCGAGCGCTTCAACCAGCGCCCCGTCAGATAATAACGATTCCGGGTCAGACTCATCGAGTGACACCGGAACCGGCAACTAGATTCCACCGGAAATGATAGGTGACTACATGGACCAGCAGGTTCCTGAAACTATCGATCAGCGTTACGAGGTTGGGGCCGTTATCGGCTCCGGCGCAATGGCAACTGTCTACGAAGCGGTTGATACTCGTCTGGGTCGAAAGGTTGCGCTGAAGGTTCTGCGGACTGAGCACGCTCAGGACGCTATTTTCCGTGCTCGCTTCCAGCGTGAAGCGGAGGCTGTTGCAGCTCTCAACCATCGCTCCATTGTGGCCGTGTACGATACCGGGGCTTTTGATATCCAGTCAGGAAGTAGCCAAGTATCAGTTCCTTTTATGGTGATGGAGCTTGTTCAGGGTACAACCCTGCATGAGGCAATCTCAAACGGTGACGTTGATCAGGCCCTGGCTCTTGCTTACGGTGTGCAGATTCTGGAGGCTTTGGAGTACAGCCACAGCGCCGGAATTATCCACCGCGATATCAAGCCAGCTAATGTGATGATTCTTCCGCAGACCGATGAGGATAAGCAGCTTGGGGAGCCCTCCCAGATCAAGGTGATGGACTTCGGTATCGCTCGCGCGGCTGAAGAGGCCAGTGACGCGATTACTAAGGCTAACACCGTCATGGGTACAGCACGTTATATCTCTCCTGAGCAGGCTCGCGGCCAGACAGCTGACGCCCGTAGCGATGTCTATTCTGCCGCCTGTGTGGTCTATGAGATGCTTGCAGGCTGCTCACCCTTTGATGCTCCCACGAATGTCGAGCTGGCGGGTAAGCACCTGAGTGAAGCCCCTCAGCCTCCCAGTACCTATGCTGCAGAAATTTCGCCAGCTTTGGATCGGGTTGTTCTCAAGGGCCTGAGCAAGAATCCAGCGGACCGCTACCAGAGCGCCGCAGAATTTGCTGAAGCTCTCAAGTCAACCGATGGGGCAACCGTTCCGTTTGATGTCCAGGACCCCACCGAGGCTACCGCCGCTTTTAGTGCCGCTGGCCTGGGCACTACCCTTGCGAGCGCGGCTGCTCTGCCTGATCATAAGCGTGAGACGGAGGAAGCCGGTCTTGGCAGCTTCTTTGACTCAGCGCAAGAAGAGTTCACCGATGAGGAGCTGTACGGGTACGGCTACGGCGAGGATGCCCTTAAGGCGCGTAAGAAGCGTCGTAGGAGTGCGTGGGGTAAGGCTCTTACCACTCTGCTAATTATCTTCCTTGCGGCCTTTGGTGTGGGCTCTGTGCTCTACTACCAGGCTGAGCTCAATAAGGTTCCTACGCATGTGATCCCGGCTGTTCAGGGCCAGACCAAGGAGGAAGCTGAGACTCAGCTTCGCAACCTCAACTATGTTCTTAAGTTTGAGGAGGAGCATTCTGACAGTATCCCCAAGGGTTCTGTTATTAAGACTTCTCCTGTGACCGGGCTTGAGGCTGAGGAAGGTACCGAGATTGTGGTTACGGTGTCTTCTGGTCCTTCGGTTCTGATGATTCCCGGTAATTTGGAGGGCCAGAGTGAGCAGTATGTCCGTGAGACTCTGACGGCCGCTGGCTTTGTTCCTGGCCGTACAACTACAGTCAATAGCCCGACTATTCCTGCTGGCATGGTTATTGGGGTTACTCCTGAGTCTGGCGCGCAGGCCGATGCTGGGTCAACCGTTGATATTATTCTGTCGAATGGCAAGGTAGAGGTTCCTAGCCTGGTTGGTTTGAGCAGGGATGCGGCTATTGCGGCTCTTACTTCTGCCGATACGCTTCTGAGCACCAACATTGAAACCGTCACGACGTCTGCTCAGCCTGCGGGTACCGTTGTGTCGCAGAGTGCGGCGCCTGGCACGCTGGTGGAGCAGGGCTCAACGATTACTATCCGTGTTGCAGTTGCTCCGGCACCTACGGTTGCGCCTGCGCCTACGGCTGCTGCAACTAGCCAGCCTGCTGCAACTACTCAGCCTGCTGCGTCACCGTCGCCTAGCTCTTCGAGTGCAGCTCCAAGGCCTGCGCCTAGCACTAGTAGTAGCAATAAGGACAAAGAGTAAGCCAGAGGGTCTATATCAGTAAGAAGCCTCCCTCCCCAGTTGCGGGGAGGGAGGCTTACTGATGATATGAGCTGGGTGTATTAGGCGTTGCCTTCGATAAGGGGTGAGAGGGCGGCTCCCTTGGCGGCGGCGCCTTCTAGTCCTACTTCTTCGAGCCAGTTACCCAGCATGAGGTAGCCGCCTTCCGTGAGCACGGATTCGGGGTGGAACTGGACACCGTGCATGGGTGCTTGCTTGTGGCGTAGGCCCATGATGATTCCCTTATCGGTACTGGAGGTAACCTCGAGTTCCTGCGGCAGGGTATCGGGTTCTACAGCCAGGGAGTGATAGCGGGTAGCGGTAAAGGAGCTGGGTAGGCCTTTGAAGACTGACTGGCCGGTGTGGACGAGTTGGGAGGTCTTGCCGTGCATTAGTTCGGGGGCGTGGCTGACAACTCCGCCGAAGGCTTCTGCGATCGCTTGATGCCCCAGACAGACCCCAAGGAGGGGTTTGTGTTCTTGGGCGGCCCAGGTGATGGTGTCGATGATGACTCCGGCATCTGCGGGGGCACCGGGCCCGGGCGAGATAAGTAGACCGTCGTGCTCTTGGGCGAGGGTGATGGTTTGTTCGAGGGTGAGCTCGTCGTTGCGGATGACGGTGGTTTCGGCACCGAGTTGCTGGATATAGCCGACCAGGGTGAAGACAAAACTGTCGTAGTTATCGATAACGAGGATTTTGGTCATGGTGCGCCCTTTCGTGATGCTGCCTTGATTCTATCGCAGGCAGGTTTTGGCCTGCCGGGGTGGGGGGGGGTTAGTTCCCTATGGTCACCTCGGTGCCGAAGGGGCTGTAATGAGCAAGGTAGGGGAAGACGTATTCCATGAGCCCGTAAACGGCCAAGCAGATGAGCGCGATGGCAGTGATGATACGGACCCAGAGGGGGCCGGGCAGGTGGCGGAAAATCCAGGCGTACATGGTGGTGTGTCTTTCGGGTCAGTTTTTAGGAGCCGGCAACAGAGGCGATTTCGGCGGGGGGTCCGGCCTGGTTGGGTTGCCAGCTGACGAATTCTGCGTGGACGATGTAGCGTTCGGTGCTGCCGTAGCGCGGGTGGCAGCTGGTGAGGGTGAGGAGGCGGCGGGTGGCTTCTTCGACGGGGGCTTCTAGCTGGTCTGGGTTGGGGGCTATAACCTCTACCTGGCTGGGGAGGACGATCTGTGACTGGTAGACCCGGTAGGTGTAGTAGCCTTCGGCGGTACGGATATAGATGTTGTCTCCGGTTTGGAGTTGGTCGATGTGGTCAAGAACAGCACCGTTGGTTTGCCGGTGCCCTGCGAGGGCGAAGTTTCCGTAGGCCCCGAGCGCCTGGCTTTCGGGGTAGTGCCCTAGTCCGAGAGTGTCGAGCACATCGCTGCCTACTCCCTCTGCCAGGGGGCGGGTATAGTCGGCACCCAGCCTAGGGATATAGACCACTCCGTAAGCTTGTCCATAGCTGGGAGATAGGGTGAGCGTCGGGTTTGCTGGGTCGTAGGCGGGTATTTCTGCTGTTTTGGCGGAGTCTGGTGTAGTGGTCGGGTTGAATTCTTGAATTAGCCCTTGGACGGTATCGCCCTGGATCCGGTTGGCGGCCAGGTTGGTCCACCAGAGTTGCCAGGCCACGAAGAGAAGCAAGATGAGTCCGAGGGTAATAAGGAGCTCACCCACGACCGAGAGTGTCAGTTGCAGCGGGGTACCTTGAGCTGCCGCTTGGGGGCGGGGTGACGTTTGGGGTGCTGACTTTGAAGTCAAGGTTGTACCTCGGCAGGTCGAAAGGGGTGTACCGTTACAATGTTAGAACTTTTTATGGTGCTAGAGCTAAAATCGTTGTGACCGTACTTTATTGTCAACTGCTGGGGCACCCCCTACTGGAGGAAATGTGGCTGAGTCTAAGTCAATCCGCGATGAGGATCTTGAAGAGGCGGAGCTTCGCCGCATCGCTGAGTCTATGTATAGCGATGAGGAGTTTCCCTCACCTACGCCGCTCTGGTACCGGGTGATTATGTTCTCCCTGATTATTCTGGGTGTGCTGTGGATTATCGTTTTCTATATCACCCAGTCTCTGTACCCTGTTCCGGGTATCGGCAACTGGAATATTGGTATCGGTATCGGGCTGATGATGATTGGCCTAATGATGACGACTCGCTGGCGTTAGGTTGAGCGTGGCTGATAAGAAACCTGAGGTCACGAATCCCGCTAATCTTGCCCCTGTTGACCCGAACGAGCCCTTAGATGAGCGCCCCGATATAAGGGCTGCTCGGTTTGAGACTAAGTTGCGGCGTTGGGCGCTCTTTGGCGTGGTAGCCGCTATCGCTCTTTATTTTGCCTGGCAGGCTGTAACCGGCTCTTAGCGCCTGGCTTAGAAAACAGGTTTAGAAGAACTCCGTTTCTGCCCTGAGAGGGCGGGGCGGAGTTTTTCTGTGCATACTAAAAAGGCCTGCTCTCCGCTACCTTACGGTAGCAGAGGGCAGGACCACATGACACACAGTGTTCTCGTCGACGCTCTTGCGCCGGGAGTCTTTAGGACTCGGGGGCGATGAAGGCGACATCCAGGTTGATGACCACCTTATCGGAAACAAGCACTCCGCCAGCTTCTACAGCGGCGTTCCAGGTAATACCGAAGTCCTTGCGGGAGATGGTGGTGGTTACCGAAGCACCAGCGCGGGTGGCACCGAAGGCGTCAACAACGGCACCGGTGAATTCGCCGGTGAAGGTGACAGGGCGGGTCTCACCCTTGATGGTGAGATTGCCAGCGATGGTGAGGTCTTGACCGTCAAGCTCAAAGGAAGTGGAGGTGAAGGTCATCTCGGGGTGGTTTTCTGCGTCGAAGAAGTCAGCGCCGCGCAGGTGGCCGTCGCGGTCTGCGTTACCGGTGCTAACGGAGTCCATGCCTACGGTAGCTTCTACGGTTGATTCTGCAATGTTTTCAGCGATGGTGAGCGCTGCTTCAACCTGGCTAAAGCTGCCACGCACCTTGGTGATACCTGCGTGGCGGACGGTGAAACCGACTTCTGAATGGGTTGCATCGTAGTTCCATGTGCCGGTAGTCAGTTCTGCCATGATTTTCTCCTTGTCTAGGTGTTTTCTTTCAACACCATTTACTTTACATGTAAAGTTTTAGGAATACAAAGCCACCGACTGCTTTAGACAGAAAATTTTTTACAGCAGCACTTCTACCTCAGAACACCCTCCCGAGAAGCCGCAGAATACACGCGCTCACCTAATCTCTCCAAGACAGGTGAACTAATCTTCCAGTGCTGCCAATAGAGGGGCACATCAACCGGCTCTGCAGCCAGCTCCACCAGCTCACCATTCTCCAGCTCACGAACACACTGAACCTCCGGAATGATCCCCCAGGCGATACCCGAAAGCACAGCTCTAACATAGTCCGGGGAGCTGGGCAGGTAGATAACAGGAGGGGTAAGTAATTCCTGCCGCCCCAATCCAAACCGGTCAAGGAGCAGTTCTTGCGCCGAAGCAAGGCCAAAATCCTTACGATCAAATTCCACAAGAGGGGCAAGGCCCAACTGTTCTACAGTAACTGCCGGGTAATCCGGGAAATGACGGTCAATATAGGCGCGCGAAGCCACTACCCGGTAGCGCAGCACCCCGAGCCGCTCGACGGCACACCCTGGGATGGGTTCCGGGTTGGAGGTAAGCGCTGCCATTACCTCACCAGAACGCAAGAGGGCAGATGAGTGATATTCAGCTTCCCGGCGAACGTCGCAAAAGATCCGGTCCTCGATAGCCAGCTCCCCCACCGCACTGAGAAACCAGGTAGCTAAAGAGTCTGCGTTGACAGCCACAGCTACGCTCTGGGAACCTTCAGCGCCACCGAGTTCACGCATCATTTCGGTATGCAGGAACTCGCTCTGGCGCGCCACCCGCAAAACGCTCTGGCCCGCCTCGGTAGCAACGACAGGGTTAGTTCGCTTGAGAAGGACTTTACCGGCGAGCTGTTCCATAGCTTTCACACGCTGTGAAATAGCAGAAGCACTGACCCCAAGAATGTCTGCGGCGGCCTCAAAGGTCCCATATTCAATGACGGTGACAAAGGTTTGTAGCTGGTCGGTAGTAAAACGTATCATAAGTAAATCTTATGCTATTTAATTTTCATTAGATGGCATTATTGGTTGAGGTCACCTACGATGGGTTGCGTGGTAGCAGCAAATTTTTTAGCACCCGTGCTTATGGGATTGGGGACGTCCCTCTCTCTCATTGTGGCTATTGGGGCGCAGAATGCCTATATCCTCAAGCAGGGTATTATTGGCCGTTTTATCTGGCCTATCGTCCTGTTCTGCATTTTCTCTGATGCCCTGCTCATTGGGCTGGGCGTTCTTGGTATCGGTGCCCTGGCTGATTCTGCCGTATGGGTTCTTGAAGTTCTACGCTGGGGCGGTGGGCTCTTCCTAGTTGTCTATGGCCTTTTCGCTGCTCGGCGGGCTCTATGCCCTTCTGTGCTGACAGTCACGAGCAAGGAATCAGGCCCGCAGACCCTGGCCAAGGCTCTGCTACTTGCTGCTGCCATGACCTACCTTAACCCTCACACCTACCTCGACACCATTGTATTTATCGGTGGTCTTGCGGCCCAGCAGGGAGATAGCCGCTGGTTCTTCTATGCCGGAGCTGTCGCGGGGAGCGTCCTTTGGTTCACCTTCTTAGCCTCCTGTAGCCGCTTTCTTCGCTCCGTCTTTGCTAACCCTAAGGCCTGGCGTGTACTCGATGCCGGTATTGCGGCACTCATGTTCTTCCTGGCCTACCAGATTATCTTTAGTGCGTGAAAATAGACATTCATGCTTGCCCTTTATGGGGGAACCAGAGGTTTCTAGCCTGCACCCTTGGTTACCGACTTTTCTACATTATGTGGCTCTTCTTCTGTTTCTAGGGGCGCAGAGAACCAGCAGTAGCCTTCAGAAGAAGTAACCCTTTGGGCGCAGAGTAGGCGGTGGAGGGAACTTTATGATCGGCCAGATGTGCGGTGTTTTACCTTATTTTTTGAGCAGGCAGGAATTTGGGGCATGAAAAAGCGAGGGAGTCTAGAGCGTTAGCTCTAGACTCCCTCGCTGAATAACCAGGGGTTATTATT